>JAFOBC010000054.1 GCA_017382015.1 Clostridia bacterium | reverse complement strand
GCCTATTGCAGTAACAATATACTGCGCTGAGATTGCGGAGGAGCGAAGGTTTGTCGGAGCGGACTCGCCTATCATCATAATAAGCACGTCATTAACCGAATAGTAACTACCTACAAAAACGCCGCTCAGGAAGCCGATAACGTAAGGATTGAGGCCGTATTTTGCGCCTACTGAGAAAGCAACGAAACCGACAAGGCAGTTGAATGCGGTGAGAATTGCCGCCGCTTTTCTGCCAAGCCAGTCGGACACAAAGCCCATGAGCACCTGAGCTACAGCAGAGCCGATCGGAAAAAGTATAAGCGCAGTTGTAACCGCATCACCCGGCGAGAGAATACCGCTGCCCTCGTAACCGTAGTTGAGAATCGGCTCATAGTTGATGCTGCCGTAGAAGCCGATGTTTGCAAGCGCAGATACAATATAAAGCCAGCGAAGCTGTTTGTGGCTGAGCGCAAATTTGAGAGCAGGAATAAGACCGCCCTGCTTGGATTCAGCCTTTTTGCTGTTTTTGAGAGCAATCTTCTGTTCATCACTCATGCGCAGGTAGTTGAGCCTGGATTCAACAAACGCAGGTGTTTCCTTAGCGCCGAGCAGAGCAATAAAGCTGACAACAAGACCGATGATTGCAGGAATGAAGTAAACCATTCTCCAGCCGTATGAATCGCCTGCCGTGCTGACGAGCCAGCGCCTGAGAATCGGCACAAGCATAACGCCCATATTCGCAAAGAACTTGATTACCGAGTAAACCCTTGCGCGGTGTTTGGACGGCGATGATTCCATAATATACACAACGTGCATATCGTGCGGAATAAAGAACTGGATAAAACAAGCGCCAATCATATAAAGCGCAAGGTTATTCGAAAGGAAAATCAGCAGGAGTGAAAAACTCATACCAAAGGTGTTTATGATGAGGAATTTTTTTCTGCCCCAACGGTCTGCAAGAGGTCTGTAAAGCAGACCTACAGCCTGAAACGGAATTGCAAGGCTGGATATAAGGTCGAGCATACCTACTGAGCTTTCGCCGAAATTTGACATAAGGTCAGCGGCAATCTCACTCTTCATAAGCATACCTATCTGTGATGCAATTTCATCTGTTGCGTAGATGAGCGTGATTATGAAAACTATGTAAGCAAAATAAAGCTTACCGCCTGAGCCTTTTCTCTGCTTCTCCCACTTCTTTATTTCTTTTTCTGTTTTCAGCCGAAGCTTATCGGTAGACACCTGAGTAGCCATAGCCCGTCTCCTTGAGTTTAATTTCTTACCGCATTATAACACAACTGCATAAAAATAGCAATCAGCCCCCGGGTCAGCGGAGGCTGATTTTTTGATCACACGCCAAATTAAATAAGCTTCGCTGCACGCAGCGCGGAAACAATCGGCTTATACAGCATAAGAGTAAGCACAGCGTTGATGCCGCCCTTGATAAGGTTAAACGGCATAAATCCGGGCAAAAGCAGACCCTTCACCGTTTCTCTGGGAATATTCATATACATAGGTGTTATGGCATAATTCCACAGCAGCATAACCGCAGTCATAACCACACAGCCAACTGCAAGACCGATTAACGCACCGACAAAAGTACGCTTTTTCTTGTAAATCACAGCGGCTGTGCAGGCAAAGGCACAGGTTGATATAACATTCATAAGCAGACCGATAGGGCCTGTATCACTGACGGTGATAGCCTCGATAAGCGAAACAACAACACTTATCAGCGCAGAGGCAAGCGGGCCGAATATAAAACCGCCAAGGGTTATTATAATATCTTTCGGGTCATACTGCAAAAAAGGCAGCGACGGAATAATCGGCGGCAGAACACGAGTCAAAAAAACAGAAACGTAAGCTATTGCGCAGAACATTGAGAGCGTTACCGTTTTTTTAATCAGCTTATTATTTTTCAATTCAAAGCACCTCTTTCAAAAAAACAAACACCGAAAGAACTTGTCCTTCGGTGCTGATGAAAACGAAAAGAATTGCCGCCGTACGGCAAAAACAAACCTTCTTCCATCCAGACTTTAACTGTCGGTATTGGAGTTGCACCAATTCAACACCTAACGTGCTTGCGGACTTTACCGCCGATCGGGAATTTCACCCTGCCCCGAAGAGTTTTTCGAGTATTGACTTTACTTCATTAAAGCACAATATTACGCCGATGTCAAGCAAAAAAAGACGCTACCCTTCCGGATAGCGTCCTGTTTTGCTTTTAAGCTGTAATTATGCGAGCTCAGCGAAGTACTTGATTGTACGAACCATCTGGCTTGTGTAGCTGTTCTCGTTGTCGTACCAAGAAACAACCTGTACCTGATATGTGTCGTCATCAATCTTAGCAACCATTGTCTGAGTTGCATCGAAGAGTGAGCCGTAACGCATACCGATAACGTCGGAGGAAACGATCTGCTCCTCGTTGTAACCGAATGAATCGTTAGCAGCAGCCTTCATAGCAGCGTTGATGCCGTCAACTGTAACGTCCTTACCCTTAACAACAGCAACAAGAAGAGTTGTTGAACCTGTGGGTGTGGGAACGCGCTGTGCGGAACCGATGAGCTTACCGTTGAGCTCAGGGATAACAAGGCCGATAGCCTTTGCAGCACCTGTTGAGTTGGGAACGATGTTTGCAGCGCCTGCACGTGCACGGCGGAAGTCACCCTTTCTGTGGGGACCGTCAAGGATCATCTGATCGCCTGTGTAAGCGTGAACAGTTGTCATGATACCGCTCTGGATAGCTGCGTAATCGTTGAGAGCCTTAGCCATGGGAGCAAGGCAGTTTGTTGTGCAGGAAGCAGCGGAGATGATTGTATCCTCTGCTGTGAGTGTGCCTTCGTTTACGCTGTAAACGATTGTGGGAAGATCGTTGCCTGCGGGAGCAGAGATAACAACCTTCTTAGCACCTGCATCGATGTGTGCCTGTGACTTTGCCTTGGAGCAGTAGAAACCTGTGCACTCAAGAACAACGTCAACACCAAGCTCGCCCCAGGGGAGCTCAGCAGCGTTAGCCATAGCATAAATCTTAAGAGTCTTGCCGTCTACAGTGATTGTACCAGCCTCGTCATCAGCAGAAACTGTGTGAGCGTTCTCACCGATGTAACCGCAGTAACCACCCTGTGCTGTGTCGTACTTGAGAAGAGTAGCGAGCATTGAGGGCTTTGTGAGGTCGTTGATAGCAACAACATCATAACCTTCTGCACCGAACATCTGGCGGAAAGCAAGACGACCGATACGACCGAAACCGTTAATAGCAACTTTAACTGACATTTGACATACCTCCGAAAAAATTTTGATTGGAAATATTTTGTATACCTTCGCTATTTTATCCGTTTTACAGCAGATATGCAAGCGTTTTCAAAACTTTTGTAACATAGCACAAATTAACCAAAAACGGCAGAGATTTTTTTGATATTCTGCCCCTATTTTGAGAGCAAAACGAGAGCCTGAGCCGCCTCAGCGGGGCTGTAACCGCCCGGAGTACAGTCGAAATTACGCGGATTTGATTTCCAGCGTTTTACAAGCTCTGCCGCCTCAGCTTCGCTGATTACTATATCGGAGCAATCGGCAAGGGTGCGAAGAACTGCAACAATATTCTCCTTGCTGTCGTCGAGCAATGCTATAAGAGACTCTGCTCTTTCAGGCGCAAACTCGCAAGCTTTCTCAAGCAAACGGTCAAAGAATGCGGCACACGCTCTGCCGTGAGGGATACCGTAATGCTCAGTAAGTATATATCCTACCGGATGAGGGAACAGCGTGCCGCAGTAGTTGAGCGTGAAGCCTGCGCTGAGCGAAGCATGATAGAGCACCCTTCTGCCCTCATCGTCGGGCAGTTCACCATCGGCAAGGAACTTTTTGAGATAGGTATATATCTTCGGCAGGCACTCTGCGGCAAAAGCTGTTGCAGGCTCGTTGCACCTGGGGCCGAGCCAGCCCTCAGCAGCATGCATAAACGCATCCAGCGCGGTTGAAACCGTAACGCTCATAGGGCAGGAAGCTGTATAACGCCAATCGGCAAAAACAAGGTTGAAATAGCCGAAATCGCCCTTGATGCTGCGCTTGACACCTTTTGTATCCGTCAGCACGCTGACAGCGGAAATCTCACTGCCCGTGCCCGAGGTTGTGCCGATGCCGACTGTGGGAAGTGGTGAATTTTCGTAATTCATCAGGTAAACCTCCTCTGCCTCAAGTGAGGGGTTCGCCGCAAAAACAGCAGCAGCCTTGACGGCATCAAGCGCAGAGCCGCCGCCTATACCGACAAGAAATTCCGCACCGAAATCAGCTGCCAGCAAACCTGCCTCACGGCAGGAGGTAACAAGCGGATTTTCGCCTATCTTATCGTAAAGCTTAAATGCAATACCTTCTTTATCAAGTGCCGCTGTAATGTCGGCAAGCGCACCGCTTTTTTTAGCGCCCGTACCGCCTGTTACCACAACGCACTTTTTGCCAAAACCGCCAAGAAGAGAGGATTGGGCAAGAACAACGCCCTCGCCGCCCACCACTCTTGCAGGCATATAAAAATCGTATGACATATTCAAAACACTCCCTAAAAACGGATTATGTTATTCATTTTATCACACCCTTGCACCAAAACACAAGAGGAGCAAGGATTAAATATCGGCAGAGAATATTTTAGACGATTTTACTATATTACGATTTATTTTACACTTGATTTGTATTACAGTTTATTATATAATACAACATTGATAAGGATAAACAATGGGGAGGGTCGGCCATATATGAAGAAAAAGCTTCTCGGTGCAATCGCGGTCATATGCACCGTTGCACTTGTTGCGGTGATTCTGGCCGACTTCATTTTCAACAAAAGCGCAGCAGCAAACTTCATTGCGATGAACACAACCGTAAGCCTTAATGTGACAGGATTCAACAGTGAAGAGGCTGCCGAAAAAATAAAACTCGAAACCGTAAGGTTGGATGAGAAGCTCCTCTCCCGAACAAACACCAGCGCTGAAATATACGCTGTAAACAACGGTAAAACAGAAGTATCGGACGAGCTTGCAAAGATACTCGCAGATTTGAAACAGATAGAAAAAGACAGCAGCGGTGCTTTTTGCATAGGTCTCGGTGCTCTTTCCGATTTATGGGGCATCGGCACAGACAGCGCAAGAGTCCCAACGCAGGCAGAGATTGATGCCGCAATTGCAAACGCAGACAGCTGGAGCATTGACGGAAACACAGTTTATTTACCCGAGGGTGTAAGGCTTGATCTCGGTGCAGTCGGCAAAGGCATTGCCTGCGATTACGCTCACGGCATCCTTACCGACCTTGAGTGCAGCCAGGCTATCGTTACTGTTGGCGGCAGCGTACTGATTGGAGCTACAGATCCGAAAATCGCACGTAAATCCACATGTACTGTAGCCATAAGAGACCCTCTCGGCCAAGCAAACGAATACTGCGCCGTTCTAAACATTTCGCCCAATTGCGTTTCCACATCCGGAAATTACGAAAGATATTTTGAAGACGAAAACGGCAAGCGTTACCACCATATTTTCGACCCCGGAACAGGCAACCCTGCCGACAGCGGATTGCTGAGCGTTACGGTTGTAACACAGTACGGATATGTGAGCGATGCGCTTTCGACAGCCTGCTTTTTGCTCGGTATTAAAAAGAGCATTCCGCTTCTTGAAAAGTATAACGCCGAAGCGGTTTTCATTACAGAAGACAAAGAAATCATTACAACCTACGGCGAATCCGAAAGCGAAATATTAACCGTAACAAACGATGAATACAGGCTTGGTGAACTGAAATGAAAAAGCTCATCAGACCGCTGGATATTATACTGATTGCCGTTTTAATTATCGGCGCTGTCAGCTTCCATTTATACACAAAGAACACCACAAGCGCCGCAACCGCAGTAATTTACATTGACGGTGAGATTTACAAAACCATAGAGCTTGAAAAGGTCAAGGAGAG
>JAFOBC010000006.1 GCA_017382015.1 Clostridia bacterium | reverse complement strand
TCAAACTTGGGAAGCTGACCTGTGCCTGTCATTGATGCACGGTTGACCATAAAGGGCGGGAATACCTCTGTATAGCCGTGCTCTGTGTGAGTGTTGAGGAAGAAGTTGATAACAGCTCTCTCAAGTCTTGCGCCTGCAGCCTTATAGAAGTGGAAACGAGCGCCTGTTACCTTTGCGGCTGTTTCGGGGTCGAGAATGCCGAGGTCAGCACCGACGTCCCAATGAGCCTTAGGCTCGAAGTCAAAAGCTGTGGGCTCGCCCCAACGGCGGATTTCTACGTTGTCGCTGTCATCCTTGCCAACGGGAATTGTGGGGTTGGGGATGTTGGGGAACTCGTACATAATCTTCTGCTGCTTATCTTCAAGCTCACCAAGGCGAACGTCGCCCGCTTTTACTGTTTCTTTGATCTCGTTCATACGAGCCATGATAGCAGAGATGTCGCCGCCCTCTTTTTTGATTTTGGGGATTTCGCGGCTTGCTGCGTTCTGCTCCTGCTTGAGCTGATCGAGCTTAACTGTGAGCTCACGGCGCTCTACGTCAATTGCAAGTACTTCGTCAACAAGAGCGTCCATATCCTTGTTGCGCTTTTTCATAGCGTCTTTAACGAGCTGGGGATTTTCGCGGATTACTTTAATATCAAGCATTTTTTGCCAGATCCTTTCAATAGTATACTACAGGGTTTTCCTGATTGATTACGGTAAATTCAACGTCGGGGAATTGCCGACGGAGCTTGTCTGCCAACACTCTGACTACGGGGTTTTCGGTTTCAAAGTGTCCTGCGGCGATTGCTGTGAGGCCGTTTTCTGCGGCATCAATAAAGTAGTGGTGGCTCAGGTCGCCCGTTACGAATGCGTCAGCTTTGCCGATAATTTCGTATGTGAGCGAGCTGAGTGAGCCGCCGCACACTGCAACCGTATTTATCTGCTTGCCTGAGTCTGCAAGTCTGAGTCTGCATCCGAGCTTTTCGGAAACGTGCTTTGCAAGCTCATCACCGCTCATCGGGTGCGGCAGTCTGCCGATTCTTACTAGCGGAGTGTCCGTGCCTTCAAGCTCAAGCGGTTTTACATCCTCAAGGCAGAGGATTGCGGCAAGTGTGTCATTGACACCGCCCTGCGCCGAATCAAGGCAGGTGTGTGCGCTGATTGCGCTTATGCCGCTTGTGAGCAGGTAGTAGGGTGTACTGCCTGCAAGTATCTTTTTGACGGGAGAGAAAATCACGGGATGATGCGTTATAAGAAGGTCGGCGTTGTTTTCTTTTGCCGCTGTGTACGTTTCATACGTTGCATCAAGCGCAAGGGATGCGCGGCTTACCTGTTTGTCAGGGTCGCCGAGGAGCAGACCGCTGTTATCCCAACTCTCCTGCGTGCTGAACGGTGCAAGCGAATTTATAAAGTCGAGTATCTCTTTAACTGTGGGCATTTGTTACACCCTCTTTGAAAGCTCTTCTGCTTCATACTGTTTGATTTCGCTCAGCCAGCCTTCTCTTGCAGGAATGCCTTTGCGTGCGCAGTACTCTTCCCAGATATCGCCGAAGGGGTAGAGCTTGAGGTCTTCCGTCATAGCGAGGAGCGATGTGAAATCGCCGCTGTCCTGCAGCTCCTTAAGCTTTGCGTGGGGGATGAGCATTGCATTGAGCAGAGCCTTGCGCATATTACGTGCGCCGATTATCCATGCGGCAACGCGGTTGATGCTTGCATCGAAGTAATCGAGGCCGATAAGCACTCTGTCAAGCGCATCGCAACGTACGATTTCTTTTGCGATTTCTTTAAGCTCATCATCAAATGTAACAACGTGGTCGCTGTCCCAACGTACACCGCGTGTTACGTGGAGGGCTACCTTGTCGCTGAAGAGAAGCATTGAGGGAATCTTGTCGGATACAACTTCTGTCGGGTGGTAATGTCCGTTATCGAGCAGGCAGACACAGCCTCTTGTTGCGGCGTAATTCATATAGAATTCGTGTGAGCCGACTGTGAACGATTCCACGCCGATACCGAATACCTTTGACTCAACTGTGTCGACGAGATATTTCGGGTCAATCTGCTCGGAGAGGATTTCGTCAAGAGAATCCATAAGGCGCTTTCTCGGGCCGATACGGTCTGCAGGGACATCCTTGTAGCCGTCGGGAATCCAGATGTTGTTGACGCAGGTGATGCCAAGCTCTCTGCCGAAGTATTCACCGATTTTTCTCATCGCCTTGCAGTGGTCGATCCAGAAACGGCGGATTTTCTCATCGGGGTGAGAAAGTGTGAGTCCGTCTGCTGCTAGGGGATGCGAGAAGAGGGTCGGGTTGATATCAAGGCCAAGACCTCTCTGTTTTGCAAACTCAACCCAGGGAGCAAAATGCTCCGGACGGAGCTTGTCACGGCTTACCTTTTCGTCACCGAGGATTGCGTAAATTGCGTGAAGATTTATTTTGTGTGCACCGGGTACAAGAGCAAGCACCTTGTCGATGTCTGCCATAAGCTCCTGAGCGTTGCGTGCCTTACCGGGGTAATTGCCTGTAGCCTGGATACCGCCGGAAAGCTCGCCGCTGCTTTCAAAGCCGCTTACGTCGTCGCCCTGCCAGCAGTGCAGAGAAATACGCACGCTGTCGAGTTTTTCGATAACGGCATCGGTATCTATACCGATTGAAGCATATATTTTTTTAGC
>JAFOBC010000053.1 GCA_017382015.1 Clostridia bacterium | reverse complement strand
GGATACGCCAGAGTGTGCGCATCCTCCTTATTTTCTTTGTAGATTATAGGATTTTCCCAGTAAAGCTTTTCACTCATATATAATAAACCTCCTGAAAATGGCGATACTTATTTTTATTATACATAACACGCGTAGTATATTCAAGTGTTAAAAGCAAAAGAAAGTGCACTTCAAGAACAAAAACAAACCCGACGAGGAGCATTCCTCATCGGGTTTAAAGTTGTTAATCTGCAATTGTTATTACTGTTGTTTCTTCAGCCGGTGTTCCTTCAATGTCTGAGGGCTGTTCAACAGACATTGTCGTTTCGCCGTCGCCTCTTGCCTGCTCAAGGTCACGGAAATAAACGCTTCGGAACATACCTGCAAATCTTTCTGCCTCTGAACCTGTAGCGCCGTAAATAATCAGATCGGTACAGTACTTGAAAGAATCATCCTCAATTTTTTCGACGCAAGCAGGAATATAAATAAGCTTGAGTGCCTGGCAACCGAAGAAAGCAAGCTTGCCGATTGACTTAACGCCGCCGTCAATCTGCACACGCTGCAGATTATAGCAGTCGGCAAAAGCTTCATCAACAATCTCACGGCAGTTTTTGCCGATGAGCACACTGACAATCTTCATATTTCCCTTAAAAATAGTGCCGAATCCGGTTACGGGCTTACCCTTGATAGTGTCGGGTATGTAAAGGTTAGCCTCTTTACCTGTATACTGCGTGAGCACAATATGGTCTGAATATTCGTCATACTTATATGAGCCCTCAACGCCTGAAATCGGGAGTTCTCCTCTGAATTCAGTAGTAGGAACAGTTGTTTCTTCGACCTCGGGGCCTGCAAGGCATCCTGTAAAGGCAAAACACATTACAGCGCACAAAAGCAATGCGATAATTTTTTTCAAATCATTCACCCTTTTAGTAACCGCTCATACTGCAAAAATCTGCTTCGGAGCGGCTGATTTTTACTTTCACCGAGCATAGTTTAACACATTATCGTAAAACTTGCAACACACACGGGAGCTTATCAAAGCTCTGCAATAACCTCTACCTCTGCAAGCACACCCTTGGGAAGATCCTTGACTGCAACACAGCTTCTTGCGGGCTTTGATGTAAAATACTTGCCGTAAATCTCGTTGAACGCTGCGAAATCGGCAATCTCTGCAAGGAAGCAAGTTGTTTTTACTGCGTTGTCAAACGTTGCGCCTGCAGCCTTGAGCACCTCACCGAGATTCTTCATAATCTGCTCTGTCTGCTCTGCGATGCCACCCTCAACAACGTTGCCTGTTGCGGGGTCAATTGCAATCTGACCTGATGTGAAGAGGAGATTGCCTGTTACCATTGCCTGTGAATAGGGGCCTATTGCCGCCGGAGCGGATGAAGTGGAAATAACTTTCATTTTTATTTACTCCTTTTATTATAAGATTTTGAAACCGAAATCGGTAAGAGCCTGACGGATTTCTTCCATATGCTCATAGTTTCTGGTTTCGAGATTTATACGAAGATAACAACCGTTGACGTCGGAGCCTTCGTTTGCACGCTCGTGATGAACTGAAGTAACGTTACCGCCAAGCTCAGCAATAATGCGGGAAACGTTCATAAGCTGACCGGGCTTATCAACAAGCTCGATAAGAAGCTGACAGCTTCTGCCGGACATAATCAGACCGCGCTTGATGACACGGGAAAGAATTGTAACGTCAATATTACCGCCGGAAACAAGGCAGGCAACCTTCTTGCCCTTAACGGGAATCTTATCAAACATAACAGCTGCAACAGCAACTGCGCCTGCACCCTCAGCAATAAGCTTGTGCTGTTCGATAAGAGCAAGGATTGCCGCAGAAATCTCATCGTCGCTTACTGTTACGATATCGTCAACATACTCCTTGCAAAGCTGATACGTAACATCGCCCGGCTCTTTAACAGCAATACCGTCAGCGATTGTTGCAACCGAATCAAGGCGCTCTATAACGCCATCCTTAACGGAATTGTACATACTGGGAGCACCTGCAGCCTGAACACCGTAAACCTTGATGTTCGGGTTGAGGTTTTTCATCGTGAAAGCGACACCTGCTATAAGTCCGCCGCCACCGATGGGAACCACAACAGCATCGAGGTCGGGAATCTGGTCGAAAAGTTCAAGACCGATTGTACCCTGACCTGCGATAACG
Source organism: Clostridia bacterium (assembly GCA_017382015.1). Lineage (GTDB taxonomy): Bacteria > Bacillota > Clostridia > Oscillospirales > Acutalibacteraceae > UBA8612. The sequence continues at coordinate 919 of JAFOBC010000053.1, read as the reverse complement.
CTCTCATCATTGAACGGATGGATGAAGGTGTAACCCTTCTCATCCCTGAGGCTGAGAGCCTTATTATAAGCATCGTCATAAACACCTTCAACAAGGCAAACCTCAGCGCCGTAACGCTTTGTAGCCTCAACCTTGGAGATAGGAGCACCGTCGGGAAGGCAGATAACAGACTTGATGCCGCTCTTCGTTGCGGCAAGCGCAACACCCTGAGCGTGGTTACCTGCAGAGCAAGCAACAACACCGTGTGATTTTTCTTCCTCAGTGAGCTGAGAAATCTTGTAGTACGAGCCTCTTACCTTGAAAGAACCCGTAATCTGAAGGTTTTCTGTTTTAAGGTATACGTCAACATCGGGATTGATGCGCTGTGATTTGATAACGTCAGTTTTACGGATAACGTTTTTGAGTACGTACCCTGCGTGATAAACCTTATCTAATGTAAGCATAAGTTGCACCTCTTTTTATATATCAATTGACAGAAGGCTGTCTACAAACTGGCCTGCGGTTCTTGCCGACCTGCCGCCCTTATTAAGGGCGAAAGCCTCGGCACGGATGTCAAGCTCCGCCTTATCGAGCGTAATATCCTTTGCCTGTGCCAACGAATGTACTATTTTCAAATACAGCTCCTTATTCGGCTTTGCAAAAAGAACGGTAAGACCGAAACGGGCTGAAAGCGAAAGCATTTCCTCCATAGAATCGCGGCGGTGAATATCATCGCCCTCGCGAGAGGAGAATGTTTCCTTGACCATATGACGACGGTTGCTTGTGGCATATATTACGGCATTGGGAGTTTTAGCCGCCGCAGAGCCTTCAAGCACTGCTTTGAGTGCGGCAAAGCCGTCATCATCCGTCGAGAATGAAAGGTCATCGATAAAGAGAATGAATTTAAGCGGATTATCCGCAATCTCGCCCATAATCTCGG
>JAFOBC010000052.1 GCA_017382015.1 Clostridia bacterium | reverse complement strand
GTTCCAGGCATCAGATGCACCCTTCTTGACGTTGCTCCACATGTTTGAGAAGAAGTCCTGAACCGGCTTGACTACGTTATCATTGAACCATCCCGAAACAATTGACCATATAGCCTTGATTCCGTTCCATGCGTCTGAGAAGTTACCAGTGAGAACGGACTTGACGACAGAGAAGACAAGCTTTATTGCTTTCCATACTCCCTCGAAGTATTTTGCGGCAACGTTCCATACCTTCTTTATCTTGTCCCAAGTCTCAGAAAAGGCGATCTTGATGAATTCAATCACGACTGCTGCGGAAGTCTTGATCTTGTCCCATAGATTGATCCAGAATTCACGGAACTTGTCACTCTTGTTCCATAGCACAACGAACGCTGCAACGAGTGCAGCGATCGCTGCAACAACTAATCCGATCGGATTTGCAAGAAGCGCAGTATTTAAAAGCCATGTTTTCGCCGCGGCTACAACTTCCGCTGCTGACATGCCGGCAAGAGCTGCTGTGACTGCTGAGATAATTCCGGCAACCTTCCATGTGGCGAATGCAACACCAATTCCGACGACACCTGCCTCAATTTCCGGTAAGTGCTCAGTCATCCAGTCGATACCGTCTTCGACTTTTGGTGCATACTCGTCAATCAGATCTGTTATTTTCTGAATTGCCGCCTCGATCTGCGGTGAATACTTCTGAAGGAGTCCGTCGGCAAGCTCTGCGGCTGTCGTCTTCATGTTCTGAACCGCAAGAGCCGCTTTGTCGAAGCCGCTCTGTGTTTCGTCATATGTTGCCGAAACCGTTCCTTCACTGCCTTTTACGATATCAAGAAATTCGGAATACTCGAAACGACCGCTGTGAATTGCGTCTGCAAGCTCCGTTCCAGCCTTGGAACCGAAAACGTCGATTGCTTTCTGCGTAGCTTCAAGAACGTTCGGTGAATCCTTGATGTCCTGAATTGTTCTCTGGAATTCGATTCGGCTGTTCTTTCCTTCGTCGCTCCATGTCTTCACGGCTGTTTTCAAACCGCCGAGAGCCATTTCTGCGTTGACGCCGCTCTTCTCAAACTGAGCGAACAGAGCAATACTTTCCTTCGTGTTCAGACCTGCAGCTCTCGTCTGTGATCCGTACTTTGTCAGATTTTCAGTCAGCTTTTCGGCGGAAATGCCGGAAGCCTGAGCCGCAATTGCTATCTCGTCAAGAACTTCGGAATACTTTGAACTGTCAATTCCGGCATTGTTCATCGCCTTGGATACCGTCTGAACCGCTTTCGTTGCATCCATGCCGGTTATTTCAGCGAATTTCATGAACTGTTCAGTCGTGTCTTCAAGTTCTTCGCCTGTATATCCGAAACGAGTATTGACTTCACCGATTGCTGAACCAATTGTGCCGAAGTCACCTTTGACACGTTTCGAGACATTTGTCATGCTCTTTGCAAGCTCGTCAGCCGCTTCGCCGGTTGCTCCGGTTGCCTTTACTACGGCATCACGGCCGAAATCGAATTCGAGATAAGCGTCTTTCACTGCTCCGGCAAGCTCACCGAGTTTGTTTATAATAGCTGTGACTGCTCCGCTCGCTAAATTACCCAGGGCGACACCGAAAGCGTCAAGACTTCCGTCGGAATCCTTGAAACTCTCGTTCAGATCATCAGTGCTTTTCTCTGCTTCGCCTTCTTCTTTTTCAAGTCCGTCAAGAGCTGATTCAAACTTTCCGATCTGAGCTTCAGCGTTTTTAACGTTTGTGTCCTGGTTTAATATCTTAAGTGCGAGATCATCCGCTGCCTTTGCGTTTCGCTCCTGTGCTTTTTCTGCGTCTTCAAGCTGCTTGGCGTACTTCTTAGCCTCTTCAGAATTCTCACCGTAAAGCTTTACAGCTTCATCGTACTTGCCATTGAGATCCTCAATGATTTTCTGCCCGTTCTGCTGAGCCTGCTGCACTCTCGTCAGCTGATCTTTCAATAGCTCCAGCTTCTGCTTTTCAGCTTCAACAACGGACTGCTGCTGTTTGATTTTTGCCGAAAGGCCGTCCGCACTTTTGCTCCAGTCGTCCATCCCGGCTGTGGCATTGCGAAATTCGGCGTTTGCAAGCTTGATCTGCTTGTTTGCCTCTTCAATTCCCTTCTTAAGGTCGGAAACGTCAATTCGGAATTTCGCGGTGTAGTTTTCGTCCTTCGCCATATCTCCTCACCTCTTCTTAGTACCAGTCATCCTTTGTGGCACGTCTTCTGATTACCTTTTCACCGTTTTTCGTGACAACTTCCTGCTCTTTGCCCTTCTTGCCGCTCCGCTGGTTCTTTTCTATCTGTCTTGAAAAGATCAGAATCACTTCATGAAACCGCTCCCGGCGAACTGAGAAAGGCGATAAGGCCGGAAATTTCTCACAAAGGTTGACATTCAACTCATATAATGCTTCATAGATATTTATATCATCGGGCGATCCCTCGCCCTCGATTAGTTTCCCTTTTTGTTAAGTGTGCCGAGTTCGTTGACTGCGTAGTTGTAGATTCCCTTGAAGATCTCCACGATGTTAGACATCTTGGCTGTTCTGAGCTCTTCGTCTGTAACTCCGGCAAAGAGATCTTTCAGAAATGGCTTCAGCTGCTTCGAAGATCTGATGATCATTGCCGCAAGTGATGCTTTATTATCCATATTATCAACATCAAGAACGTTCAGGATGTCTTCCACAACTCCGAACTGACAGTCGAGTGTTTCGGCTGTATAAGTCTTTTCGTTCCCGTCACTGTCGTTTACTCTAAGTTTTAATTCCATATATTTTACCCTCTTAATTTCAGAAAAAGCCTGCAGATCTTACTGCCTGCAGGCTGATTCGTTCACTTTTTTCTGCTTTTTTCTTTTTTCGGTTTGCTTTCTTCCTGTTTAACAGGTTTCGGATCTTCAAAGAATTCTATGACCGGCTTTCCGACTTTGTTCTCAGAACCAGCAAGTTCTTTGATACGTTCATCGGAAGGATTCAAGCCCTTTCGGGGATAAATCATGCCAACGTCATAGATATACTTTTCATCCTCAAGGTCTGCGAACCGCTCAACTGCTCGATACACAGTTCATCACGCTCCGGCTGTAACCGTAACAGTGCATGAAGCTGAGTAATTGCCGCTTGTT
>JAFOBC010000051.1 GCA_017382015.1 Clostridia bacterium | reverse complement strand
ATAATATCCTTATTCAGGGTGTCGGGCACAAAGTTTGCTCCGATACCCTGAATTTTATGTGCGCCCGCTACGCCCTTTGTAAGAAGTGGTGATGATGCAGGCTCAACACCGATAATCTTAATACTCGGATTCTTCTCTTTGAGATATTTTGCGGTACCGCTGATTGTGCCGCCCGTACCGATTGCAGAAACGAAAACATCAACGTTACCCTCGGTATCGTCCCAGATTTCAGGGCCTGTTGTAAGGTAGTGCGCCTGCGGGTTATCGGGGTTTGTAAACTGACCGGCAACGAAGCTGCTCGATGTATTTTCTGCAATTTCTTCCGCCTTTTTTACCGCACCGCTCATACCCTCCGCGGCAGGAGTAAGCACAAGCTCGGCGCCGTATGCGGCAAGCAGCTGGCGACGCTCGAGCGACATACTCTCAGGCATTGTAAGAATCACTTTGTAGCCCTTTGCGGCGGCAACCATCGCAAGACCGATACCGGTATTACCACTCGTAGGCTCGATTATAACACTGCCCGGCACAAGCTTGCCGCTTTTTTCTGCCTGCTCGATTATGTGTAAAGCAACCCTGTCCTTTACACTGCCGCCGGGATTAAAAAGCTCAAGCTTTGCAAGCAATGCCGCTTGAATCCCCTGCTGTTTTTCAAAACGCTCAAGCCTCATCAGCGGTGTTGCGCCGACAAGAGAAGCTATATCGCTGTAAATTTTCATTTGAAATCACTCCGAAAGCCAAACGTTATCTGTCAGGATTATACTATATTTTATCCGACAAGGTCAATATTAAGCACACGAAGTCATAAAAAACGGGCGACCAAAGGTCGCCCCTACGAACGAGGATAGGTTGATATTAAACACAAAACGGCATCATTTTTCAATCCTCCGTCTTTTGCCTACGGCAAAATCCACCTCCTTTCAAAAGGAGGTAAATATGGGCTCCCTCGTTGAGGGAGCTGTCAAAACCGTAGGTTTTGACTGAGGGAGTAAAGATCCTTCACTCGCGTTCAGGATGACATATTTATTTTGGTTGCTTCGGATATTTTACTCAATACTTGTTTTCGATATAATCTCGCTGAAACAATCAGGAGCATCGGCATGGTTAAGGTAGTATGTAACCCCGTCAACCGATACAGTATCAAGACCTTGTTTTACTATCGTTCCGTCAATGTACTCGATTTCCACACGGTAAGTATTTGTACCGGGAGGCGGCGTACCCTCTGCCTTTTTGCCTACGTTAAACGTTCCGAGCCACTTTGTAATTTCCGCCATATTTTCTGCAGGAACGTCACTGCCCTTTCCGTAACCGTAGTATGCATAAAAAGTAATTCGTGCAATATTTTCGGTATCAAAAACCGTATTGTCTTTTTTATAAACTGCGTACGCATCTATTTGCAACGGATAGGTTTCCATCACTCTGCCGTCATAAATTACCGTTACAACGTCACCTTTTTTCAGCTTTGATGTATCAATTTCGGGTGCATATGACAACATTGAGCCGAGTCTGACGGTAACAGGTGTACCCTTTTTGATTCCGCCCTGGTCAGAGGTCAGCTCCATATAAATAACCTTGTCGGTTGCGGAGGTTACCTTACCCGTCAGCTGCGGCTCAGCTTCGGGGCTGATGTCAGCGGCGACACCGTTGATTTCATTATTCACCTCTGTTGCCGAATCAAGTTTTTTCTGAACATGAGCAATATTGGAAACACATTCGGTGTAACTGAAAAAGCCGCCATCTGTACCGACCGTTATGGGTTCAGAACTTATAATAAGATCCTTATTGCCGTCTATTGTGTTACGCTTAATTATCGTATAATCATTATATTCATAAATTTTTGTTCCGCCGTCCTTAAGCATTTTCATCCGGGATTTACCGTTTTTTGCATCCTTTTCTGCCTTTTGAAGTAATTCACCTGCATTCATCATACCCGAATTGAGCGCTTCACCTATCGCAATATTATTGCCTCCGATTGTTATTTGTGCGGTTTTGCTGTCTACGAAATAAAGATAAACATGATAACCGCTGTTTTTATGAAACTTATCGTTATCTATACGGCTTACCATCTCATCTTTAGTTAACATAACCGTCAACTCATAGTCGTCTTTTGCTTCAAGCATTACAGTTGTATGCTCCTGCGTATCTTTTTCTGTAACGTCAGATTCATCAAGTCCGAAATACTCTATCGCTTGACTTCTGCAATCCGCCTGCAAATCATCAACGTATTTCTGCGTATCGTAATTGACACCCTTGGGGAATTTAGCTTCAAGGTCTTTCACGTAATCGCTGCCCATACCCGGCTCCCAATACTCAGTCAGAGCATATGCGTCTTCGCCCGTTGAAATATCCTCTTCAACAAGGAAGCTGAGTGCAAGCGGCGACATACCTCCGCTCACATCGACAAGTGCTCCGTTTTCAACGCTGTACTCCTCATAAAGAGCAACGATATAGACAGTTATTATTTTGTCAGCATTATCATCGGTTGACGTTTTGGTTGCAAGCACCTTGTGCGATTCAAAGCTCATCATACCGTCAAGGTATTTACCTTGGTTATGCTCAAGTACGCTCAAGGATATTGTGTGGTCAAGCGTATCGCTTATTTTCGGGGTATAGTCTGTTTTTTCGCTTCCTTTAGGGTTTGTAAGCAGACAGACGGCGGCTATAATACAAACCGCAACACCTGCAATAATAACCCAAAAAGCAGGCTTTTTATAGTTCATAACTCCTTTAATCCTTTCCTTTACACCAACCTCACCGAAAGCAAGAGGGCAAGCAGCAACAGACCTGCGGCTGATACTCGCGTTAAGCAAAGCAGCCGAATAGCTTCTGCGTATATCCTCGCCAAGGCTTTTTATAACCTTTTCATCACAAGCAGATTCAATATCACGGCAAAGGAGAATATAAGCCACCCACATAAGCGGATTGAACCAATGAACGCTGAGCAATAAATACCCCAGAGGTTTTATGATATGGTCAAAGCGTTTGATATGCGCTTTTTCGTGAGCAACAACGAGCGGAACATCGGCTTCTTCCGTATTGTAAGACAGATATATTTTAGGTCTGAACACACCTAAAACAAACGGGGATGAAACCCACTCGCTCAGATATATATTACCTTCCTTTTTTGTTGCCGTGCGAAGTTTTAATTTCAGCCTTAAGAAGCTTACCAAAGCATAGCTCACCATTATAAACATACCGACAAGCCACACAAAAGCTATAATCCCTGCAAGCTCAACACCTGCACCTGCAGGCACATCGGCACCGTTATAAAAGCCGTTAACAGTGCTGTCAACCGCTGAAAAGCCCGTATTAACTTCAAAGCTGTCGTTATAAATTGCGGAGGGATTTACCGTCTGCGTGCTCGGAATAAGGCTGAACACGCTTTCAAGCGAAAACGGAAAAACCAAGCGCAAACCAACAATGCTCCACAAGGCGCAGTTAAGCCATTTCGGCGCTTTTTTAAGCAAAAAACGTGCAATGATAACGGCAAGCACAGCCCAACCTGCTGTTATACTTATGTTTACAAGACTAATAAACGGTGAAGAAATAAAAACGAGTAGCTTTTCGATAAGATACAATATCTCCTGCATAGTTTATTCTCCTATAATTTTGCGGATTTCTTCAATTTCCTTTTCAGTTAACTTTTTGCTCTTTGCAAATGCGGCAATAAACGCAGGCACGGAACCGCCGAACTTCTTTTCTACAAGCTCGTCAATCTCCGACGCCTGAACCTCTTCCCTGGAAACAAGTGAGGTGACTATTGTTTTTTCATTTTTTACAACACCTCTGTCAGACAATCTCTTTATTACCGTATAGGTTGTCGTCTTCGACCAGCCGAGCTGATCTTTACAAAGCTCTGACAGCTCTCGCGAGCTTATCGGCTCATTCTCCCACAAAATCTGACAAAAGCGGTATTCGCTTTCAAAAACCTTT
>JAFOBC010000050.1 GCA_017382015.1 Clostridia bacterium | reverse complement strand
GCCGCTATCCGACACAACGATTTTGTTTGAGGCAAAACGGTGGAGATCTATATTGACGACGTATTTTTTCGCCTTTCCCTGCTCTTGTGCGCATTCATACAGCCACAGCAATTCATCCGGTTCCATCGCACCCAGAGCGAGCTTGAGAGGTTTGCAACCGTGCTGTGCGACAATCTGTGATGCATCAAAATTCTGAACCATTGAAGAGCCGATTATAACACAGTCATAATCCGCAGTTCTGATTGCAGGTGCAATCGAGTAGGTCGGGCTGAAATAGCGCACGCCCTTGGTATTTGATCGGTAGACGTTCTGAGGGTCAAGAACATAAGCCACAGCGCACATGGCACCTGTAGCGGCAATAAAAACGCTTAACAGCAAGCTTATAAATTTTACTGTGCGGTTTTTCATTCAGAACACTTTCCTCAGAAATTAAAATAGATAAATACGGCTGAGCGTGACATACAAAGCACACAAACAGCAAGCATCAACGCAGTTATTACGGCACGTTTCGGAGTAAGCTTGAAATCTTCCAGAATCTCAGATGTGCTTTTTTCCTTAAGCATTACGATAAAGCATATTGCAACAGCAGCAAAAGCCAGCGCCATTGCAACAATATTCGGCATACCGAATATACCGTTTATAAGCAGTTTTTTGAAACTGTCCAAGCCAAGGTCCGTAAAATCGAACAACTGCCCGAAAATTCTGCCTGCCTGAGCCACACTTGTTGCGCGAAAAATCACAAAAGCAAGAACAACGTATATAAAAGTAAATGCACGCCTGATAAATACAGGTATTTTACTCAGAAGCTTCGGGAAACACTCCTCGATAACTCTTGCTGCACCGTGAGCTACTCCCCACAGCACAAAGGTCCACGACGCACCGTGCCATATACCGCTGACAAGGAACACGATAAACAGATTGATTTTCTTTCTGAGTTTTCCCTTCCGGTTGCCGCCCAGAGGTATATACACAAGCTCAGAAAGCGTCCTGCCCAGAGTGATGTGCCAACGCTGCCACATCTCGGTAATACTTGCAGACCTGAGGGGCGTACAGAAGTTGACAGGCAGCTCGAAATTGAACATTTTTCCCAGACCTATAGCCATTTCGGAATAGCCTGAAAAATCGAAATATATCTGAAAAGTATAAGCAAGCGCCACAACCCACATCGGAATCATACCCATTGGCTTCGATGCGGCAAAGCCGTTATCAACAATCAGCGCAAGCTCATCGGCAATAATCAGCTTTTTAAAGAGACCGTAAGTGAAAACCGAAAAGCCCGTTGCAAGGTTTTCTTTGTTTAAAAATCTCTTTTCGCCGTCAGCAATCTGCGGCACAAGCTCATCGTAAAGCACGATGGGGCCCGCAATAAGCTGAGGAAAGAATGAAACGAAAAGCGTGTAATCGATAAAATTGAGCTTTTTTTCGTCCGTCCTGTAAGTGCGCAACTGAAAAGACAACTGCTGGAAGGTGAAAAAGCTGATGCCCAGAGGTATCAGAATACCCTTCAGCGGTATATCGGCAGAGGCAACCGTATTGAACGTATCAACAGCAAAATCATAATATTTATAGTAGCCGATCAAGCCGACGTTGAACAGCACAGATAACACAAGCAGTGCTTTTTTGAGGACTTTTGATTTGCCGCACAGCGATATTTTGGCAACAATAAAATTGACAACGATTGAGCCGGATATTATCAGAAAATAGCTCCACTCAAAATACGAATAGAAGAAAAGAGAGGCGGCAGCCAGAAAAGCTCGCTGAGGATACGGATTTTTGATTTTTGACAGCAAAAAATACACCGCAGCCGTTATCGGCAGAAATGCAAAAACAAACTCATACGATGAAAACAGCATATGCCGTATGCCCTCCTTTCCTGATATTCAACAATACACCACATTGTATTTTAGCATACAGAAATTAATAAAACAATATCATTAAAACCCAAGTTATCATCAATTCAATTGAATTTTTTGTGCGCTGTGATATAATAAACAAAAACTTATTCAAAGGATGAGTAAAATGTTCAGAATGAAAAACGGTGACGTTGTTCTTTTTCAGGGCGACTCCATAACCGACGGCAACCGAGGCAGAAGCTCCGATCTCAACCACATCCACGGTCACGGCTACCAATACATAATAGCATCTGAGATGCACGCAGACAACCTGGATAAAGATTTTGAGGTTATAAACAGAGGCGAAAGCGGCAACAGAATTGCTCAGCTTTACGGCAGATGGAAAGAGGATTGTCTCAAACTCAACCCTACAATCGTGAGCATACTTATCGGCATTAACGACTGCGCCCAGGAATATTACAACGGCAACGGCTCACTGCCTGAGCGATACAAAAAAATTTACCGCTATATGCTCGACGAAGTGCTCGAACAAAATCCCGATACACTGCTTGTTATAATGGAACCGTTTTTCGGTGTGTCGGAGGATGAAGCATACAACAAATATATGCAGACAAACGTGCCCGCATATGCTAAAGCCGCCAAGGAAATTGCCGAAGAATACGGCGCTGTTTTCGTACCGATTCAGGATATATTTGATGAATATGCAAAGCACACCGATATATTCAAACTGCTCTGGGACGGCGTGCACCCTACAACGGGAGCACATCAGCTTATCGCCAGACGCTGGAAAGAATGCGTAGAAGAAAAAATTAATGCAAGATAAATCAGTTTTAACATTTTCTTAACCTGCACGGCAAAAGCGACGGCTATAATAAGACTGACAGGAGAGATGCAAATGAAAAAGAAAGCGCTCAAAATCCTGCTCACCGTTATCGGCGCAGGGCTTATGTTCAACGCGGTAATTATGCTGATGACCTCAAACCTCAACGCAGGAATAATAGCAGAGTTTCTGCTCGGCACCGCCATAATGCTTTACGGCGTATTTATCAACAGCCTTATGCCGAAAATACCGAAGATACTTAAGGGCATATTCTGGGCAGGCATAGGCACAGTTGCTGTGTTTATGATCTTTCTGCTCGGATACGGCATTTCAGACAACATAAGCGGCAATGAGGATGCGGTGATTGTGCTCGGCTCGGGCATCAGAGGTGAGCTGCTGACTGTAGGGCTGAAAAACCGCCTTGACCGCGCCGTTGAAATCTACCGTGATAACCCCGACACTATCATAATCGTAAGCGGCGGACAAGGGCCGCAGGAGGATATAACCGAAGCGTTGGCGATGGAGCGGTATCTGCTCGGCTGTGGGGTTGAAAGCGACAAAATCATAAAAGAAGAGCAGGCAACCAGCACATATGAAAACTTTGATTATTCAAGACAGATTCTCGAAGAGCTTTTCGGTGAAGAATACAAGGTGGCGTTTGTCACCAATGAATATCACATCTTCCGCGCAAGCTCGCTTGCAAAAATCGCAGGCATAGAAAACGCCGCACACGCTCACAGCAACACAAAATGGTACACCGTGATACCAAGCTGTATGCGTGAATGTATGGCAGTTGTAAAACTTTGGGTATTCAAACGATAGCAAATAAAAAAGCTCCGACGATGCGCAATGCATTATCGGAGCTTTCGGTTTAAATTTTAAAGTGCCTGATCATAGTCGCAGATAACAATTTCACAGCTGAAGCCTGCGTCACTTTCGCTACCGTACCAATAGGCACCGAAGGAACGTTCGCCGTCAAAACTGCTGTAAAACATTGCAACAGTTGCAGGAGCAGTGGGCGGAATATGAGCTCTGTTGTTATTATCGGCAAAGCCTGCCTCCTCAAGCTGTGTAACATAGCCAAGGTAGCTCTCATAGCTCAAAACATTGATTCGGATTATTGTACGTCTGCCGTAATCGGTAACGTACTCAAACGTAGAAACATTACCTGTTTTGATTTTGGGCAGATCCAATGTCAGGTCATTATCCTGCCAACCCTTTTTCTGGTTCAGGCGTGTTGCATTCTCTTCAATACGTGTGGTAATTTCGTACTGCGGCTTTTTTACCGTTGTAGGCGTAAGAATCTCGGTCTGAGGCGGTGCTAAAGGCTCAAGCGTTGTATACTCATATTTTGTTGTGTCGGATTCTTCCGTTTCGGGTGTTGCCCCCGGGCCGGTGTTGTCAGGTATGAACCTGATGCCGAGGAACACAAGCGCCGCCACAAGAACAACCGCACAAACTGCAATTATCTTCTTAGTCATTGTTATTCATCTTCTCGAGTGACTGCATCTTCAGGTAAGCATTGATAAAGCCGTCAATGTCACCATCCATAACAGCGTTGATGTTACCCATTTCGAAACCTGTGCGATGATCCTTGGCAAGTGTATAGGGCATAAAGACATAGGAGCGAATCTGGCTGCCCCATGCAATATCCTTCTGTACACCCTTGATATCTTCGATCTTATCAAGGTGCTCACGCTCTTTGATTTCGAGAAGCTTTGACTTGAGCATACGCAACGCAACCTCTCTGTTCTGCACCTGGCTACGCTCAACCTGGCAGGAAGTTACAATACCTGTGGGGATATGTGTAAGACGAACAGCAGATGAGGTTTTGTTAACCTTCTGACCGCCTGCACCGCTTGCACGGTAAACGTCCATCTTGATATCGTCCATATTGAGGTCAATTTCGATTGTATCGTCAATTTCGGGCATAACTTCGAGAGAAGCGAAAGACGTATGTCTTCTGCCTGATGCATCAAACGGTGAGCAACGTACAAGTCTGTGAACACCGTTTTCGCTCTTCATATAGCCGTATGCATTCTCACCCTCGATGTGAAGAACAGCGGACTTGTAGCCTGCTTCATCACCGTCAAGGAAGTCGGGCATTGTTACCTTATAGCCGTGCTGTGTGCCCCACTGTGTGTACATACGCACAAGCATCGAAGCCCAATCCTGAGCCTCTGTGCCGCCTGCACCTGCGTGGAAGGTAAGGATTGCGTTCTTGCTGTCATACTCGCCGCTGAGAAGCGTGCTGAGAGTCTGCTTATCAAGCTCGCGCTTGATAGCGTCAACACTCTCGCGGCAATCGGGGAACATAGATTCGTCCTCTTCATCGTCCGAAAGCTCAATCATAACAAGTGCATCCTCATAGTCTGCGTTGAGCTTTTCGTAAGCAGCAACCTTATTCTTAAGGCTTGCCGTTCTCTGAAGCACCTTCTGTGAGTTTTTCATATCGTCCCAGAAATCGGGAGCTGCAGCCTGCTCCTCGAGCACCGCGATTTCCTTGCACATTCCTTCGAGGCCGAGTGCCTCTGCAAGCTCATCAAGAGGTTTTCTGCATTCGAGAAGTTCCAGGCGAAGTTCTTCAAACTGAAGCATAATTTTTCCTTTCTCGGGTTGCGCACCCTTGCAGGTGCAGTCAATATCCCATTGCTACATAAAATATCAGTATATATTCTAATACATTTTTTATATTATGTAAAGCGGCAGACGAAAATTTGTAAAACTTTAAAATAAATTATATATTTAGATTGAATTTGTATGATAAATTGTGTAAAATATAGTATGTGTATCTATGTGTACACTGGAGGTATATAATACAATGAGATATGTCGGAGAAAACTGTCCGTATTGCGGTGTTCCGTTCGCAGAAAATGACGATATAGTCGTCTGCCCCGAATGTGCTACACCCCATCACCGTGTGTGTTGGTTTGCTCACGGTGAATGTGCCCATGCCGAACTGCACGGCACGAACTTTGTCTGGAAAAAAACAGATGAGCCTCAGCCCGAAGCAAAGCCTGAGCAGCCTCAGAACAACCCGCACAACGAACCGGCTCTCGACGTAATATGTCCGGACTGCGGCACAAAAAGCCCCAAGGGTACAATCCGTTGCCCCGAATGCGGTGCAATACTGATTCCCTTTGCAAACCCTACGGGCCAGCCCCCTATGGCTCAATTCCGGCCCGAGTTTGATGCCGGCGAAAATATACGCGGTGTCAAATCGGGTGATATTGCCCTCTACTGCCGCACGGCAGGCGCCGGCTACATCCGGCATTTCCGCAGAAAAGTATCCTGGAACTGGGCAGCGCTTCTGTTCTCGCCGTTCTGGTTTTTCTACCGCAAGCTTTATAAGGCAGGCGCAATTTTCCTAACGGTTTACCTTGCGCTTAACCTGATTATGATACCTGCGGAAATCTTCGCTTACAACTCTTCCGCACAGATTACGGCAGAAATCCAGGAGCTGATTGAACCGTACATCGACGAAAACGCCTCCGGATACGGCGGAATAACCGGCATTTTATCCGGCGGAACATCGCTCAGCGACGAGGCAATCAAAGCGGTGAACGAATTCACGCAGAACAACACGCAACGCATTATCAACGAAATGCTCCTACCGGCAATCCCCCAATATCTGATAACATTTTTGCTTGTTTCGCTGCGAGTTATTGCTGCGCTGTTGGCAAATACCATATACTTCAAAAAGCTGGGGGCTGACGTTAAAGAAATCCGCTCCGAAACATCAGACGAGCGTGAGGTTCAGCTCAGACTTTTACACAAAGGCGGAACGAACATATTCCTCGGCTCAGGCATGTATTTCATATGCAGTCTGCTGCTAAATGCGGCGTCAATGCTCGCTATGCGCTGACTGACAGTTTAAAATTTAAATCATAACATACAGAAAGGACACACTATCATGAAAATCAAGAAGGCTATAATTCCCGCAGCAGGTCTTGGCACAAGAGTTCTCCCCGCTTCAAAAGCAGTTCCGAAGGAGATGCTCAACATTGTTGACAAGCCTGCTATCCAGTACATTGTTGAAGAAGCTGCAGCTGCAGGTATCGAGGATATCCTCATCATCACAAACCGCGGCAAAGGTGTAATCGAAGACCACTTCGACCACAGCTACGAGCTTGAAGACAAGCTCAAGGACAACCCCTCAAAGAAAGATCTTTACGAGGATGTTCTTGCCTGCTCTAACATAGCTAACGTTTATTTCCTCCGCCAGAAGGAGACAAAGGGTCTCGGCCACGCTATTATGTGCGCAAAAAGCTTCATCGGCAACGAGCCTTTTGCTATCCTCTACGGTGACGACGTTATCATCAACAACGAATACCCCGTAACAAAGCAGCTTGTTGATGCATACGAGAAGACAGGCAAGGGTATCGTAGGCGTTAAAGAAGTCCCGAGAAAGGACGTTTCCAAATACTGCTCACTCGACGTTACTCCTCACGCTGATAACGAAAAGCTTATGGACGTACACAACATCATCGAGAAGCCCACAGAGGATCAGATTATGTCCTGCTTCTCAATTCTCGGCAGAGTTGTTGCTCCTCCCCAGGTATTCGATTACCTTGCAGAAGACCTTGCAAACACACCCGAAGGCGAAGAGCTCTACTTCACAGATACACTTGCACGTCTCGGCAAGGAAGGCAACCTTCTTGCTCTTGATTTCGACGGTATCCGTTATGATATGGGCAACAAGCTCGGCATTATGAAGGCTAACTGCGAAGTTGCTCTCGACCACCACGAAATCGGCGACGACTTCAAGGCATATCTCAAGGCTCTTGTTGAGACTTTCTGATTATGAAAAAAATTGCAGCTATGCTTGTTGCGGCAACGCTTATCGTTGCGGCAGCGGGTTGCGTCAACAAAGCACCTCAGCCCGAGCAGACAACTGAGTCAACAGCGGCAGAGAGCGAGACATCGACCGGCGAAGGCTACGGCGCTTATACAAAAATAACCCAGTACACAACCCGCAAGCCGTCTCCCTCAAGACTTACTACCCGCCCGACAACTCAGCGCACACGCCCTGTGACCACAGCCCCGGCAACGGTTAAGAGCACAACAACCAAGCCCACCACAACAAAGCCAAGCTCCACAACGCAATCTTTCAAGGAGCCGATTGTTCAGTATGGCGGCGTGCTCGGCACAAGTAAGGACAGCGTGCAAATCAAATCGCATACTGTGGCGCTCTCACAAAACAACTCCTTTATCATCAATCTTAAGATTGATATTCTCGCAAGCTCCGGCACCACCGAATATATCTATATCGGATTTGACTGCTACGATGATGCAGGAAAGAAGATAAACGACCAGCCGACGAGAGTGGTTGTTTCCGTAAGACAAGGCGAAACGCAGACAATATCCATTG
>JAFOBC010000049.1 GCA_017382015.1 Clostridia bacterium | reverse complement strand
TGTGCTTCGTCAGCAACAATCTCCATAGCACGACCGCCGAGAACGAATGAGGGACGTACAAGTACAGGATAACCGATTCTTGCAGCAGCTGCAACACCGTCTTCGATTTTTGTAACAGCCTGACCTTCGGGCTGAGGAATGTTGAGTGACTGAAGAACTTTCTGGAATGAATCACGGTTTTCTGCACGCTCAATAGCATCGCAGTCAGTACCGATAATCTTGACACCTCTGTCGCGGAGACCCTCAGAAAGGTTAATCGCTGTCTGACCGCCGAGTGAAGCTACAACACCTTCAGGTTTTTCGAGGTGGATGATATTCATAACATCTTCTACACAGAGAGGCTCAAAGTAGAGCTTGTCTGAACAAGTATAGTCAGTAGAAACTGTTTCGGGGTTATTGTTGATGATAATAGCTTCATAACCGCTCTTCTTGATTGTAGTAACTGCGTGAACCGTTGAATAGTCAAATTCAACGCCCTGACCGATACGGATAGGACCTGAGCCAAGAACAACAATCTTTTTCTTATCAGAAACGATTGATTCGTTCTCTGACTCATATGTTGAGTAGAGATAAGGGATATAACCGTCAAATTCTGCAGCGCAGGTATCAATCATCTTGTATACGGGGAACATATCGTTCTCTACACGCATCTCATAAACTTCTTTACCTGTGATGCCCCAAAGCTGAGCAATGAAATCATCAGAGAAGCCCATTTTCTTTGCCTTGTAAAGAGTAGCAACGTCACCCTTATTTGCCTTTACCTCATACTCCATCATAACAATATTCTTAATCTTCTCGATGAAGAGCATATCAATCTTGGTAGCATGATAAATCATACCCATATCGGTGCCCCTGCTGATAAGCTCAGCAATTGCATAGAAACGGTCATCAGTACCGTTAACGATATACTTGAGAAGTTCTTCTTCTGTGTAGGAATCGAACTTCTTCATATAGAGGTGATTAACACCGATTTCAAGTGAACGGGTAGCTTTGAGAAGGCTTTCCTCGATTGTTCTGCCGATGCTCATAACCTCACCGGTTGCCTTCATCTGAGTTGAAAGCGTGTTATTGGCTGTAGAAAACTTATCAAACGGGAATCTGGGCATTTTTGTAACAACATAGTCAATTGAAGGCTCAAATGCCGCAGGAGTGTTAGCAATTTTAATTTCATCTAGAGTCATACCCATTGCAATCTTTGCTGTAACACGGGCAATCGGATAGCCGCTGGCCTTGGAAGCAAGCGCAGATGAACGCGAAACTCTGGGATTAACCTCGATAAGATAATAAGAGAATGAAAGCGGGTCGAGAGCAAACTGAACATTACAACCGCCCTGAATTTCAAGTGCTCTGATTATTTTGAGTGCACTGTCGCGGAGCATCGAATTTTCTTTAGCTGTAAGAGTCTGCGTGGGACAAACAACTACTGAGTCACCGGTATGGATACCAACGGGGTCGATATTCTCCATATTGCAAATCGCAATTGCTGTATCATTAGCATCACGCATAACTTCGTATTCGATTTCTTTGTAACCTTTGATGCTCTTTTCAACAAGAACCTGATGTACGGGAGAAAGTGCAAGTGCGTTTTTAAGAATTTCACGACACTCTTCTTCGTTGTCAGCAAAGCCGCCGCCTGTGCCGCCGAGAGTGAACGCAGGACGGAGAACAACGGGATAACCGATTTCTACAGCTGCAGCAAGACCTTCATCCATTGTGTTAGCAATAAGAGAAGGAAGAACAGGCTCGCCAAGACGCTCACAAAGCTCCTTGAAAAGCTCACGGTCTTCAGCCATTTCAATACTCTTACTGCTTGTACCGAGAAGCTCAACACCGCATTCTTTAAGAATGCCCTTCTTCTCAAGCTGCATAGCAAGATTAAGACCCGTCTGACCGCCGATACCGGGAATAATAGCATCAGGGCGCTCAAAGCGAATAACCTTAGCAACATACTCGAGTGTAAGAGGCTCCATATAAACCTTATCAGCAATAGTAGTATCTGTCATAATTGTAGCGGGATTGGAGTTGCACAGAACAACCTCATAACCCTCTTCTTTAAGGGCAAGACATGCCTGAGTGCCGGCATAGTCAAACTCCGCAGCCTGACCGATAACAATCGGACCGGAACCGATAACAAGTACTTTTTTAATATCCGTTCTCTTTGCCATCTTATTTGTCCCCCTTCATGAGTGTAATAAATCTGTCATAGAATGTTGAACCTTCACTGGGAAGATACTGAACACCGTATACGTTATCCTTCTCACAACTGATACCTTCAACTGTTTTATCAAATACGTTTACGTGTGTTATTTTGAGCTGCGTACCTTCTATTGAATCTGCATCAACAGCGTAACCGTGATTCTGCAGATGATTGCGAAGTGTATTATTGATAAGCGATCTTACAGAGTGATTGCAACCTCTGTGACCGAATTTAAGTTTATATGTTTTTGCGCCGTATGCCAAGGCAATGATCTCGTGACCGAGACCAACACCGATAATCGGGCATTTACCCTTGAGAGATTTAACAAGATCGATTACAGGCTGAACGTCTTCGGGATTACCGGGACCATCAGAAATGTAAATACCGTCAGGCATCATTTTCATAACTTCATCGGCCGAAGTGTCATAAGGCACAACAGTAATGTTGCAACCTCTTGCATTGAGAGTACGGATAAGGCTGAGCTTAATACCACAGTCGATTGCAACAACATTATATTTCATATTCGGTGTTCTTGAGTACCAACGTTTCTTACAGCTGACCTTAGAAACTGCATCTGTGGGGATTTCTTTTGAAGCAAGAATCTCAAGAGCTTTTTCTTTGGCTGTATCAGCAGATGTGAAAAGCACTTTGCAAGTACCGTTGTCACGGATCTTTCTGGTAAGCTCGCGGGTGTCAAGACCACTGATACCGGGAATCTTATAGTCTTCCATAACTTCGGCAAGTGTTTTTGTT
>JAFOBC010000048.1 GCA_017382015.1 Clostridia bacterium | reverse complement strand
GCGGTCGATAAAGAGGTTTATAGCCATAATATCTGCAAGTCCGTCAACGTCAATACCGCTTTCAATGCCCTTTTCAGCGTATTCCTTCTTGACGCCGCCAAGACCCATACGCATCATCCAAGGAGCAACGCTGATAATCTTGCGGTTGTCGCCCATACCGCGTGCTGCGTAAACGATCTTGAGGAATTCCTTCCAGGTCTGGTTGTACATACTGATGGGCCATGCCTTAGCGCCCTTTGACTTCTCAGCAGCACCGACAATAACTTCACCGACCTGACGGACTGTAAGCATAGCTGTACCGCCGCCGGGATACATTGTGAAGGGAAGCTTGTCCATTCTCTTGATCTGCTCGATGAGGATAACCCAAACGGGCTTTCTACCGGGCTGAGTGCCGAAAATGTAGGGAAGCTCGAGAACAGCAACGTCGAAGTTCTCATCAGCAAAGGAGAACGCAACCTCTTCCTGGTCGATTCTGCTGCGGATGTAGGGATGCTTCTCTGTGAGCTTCATATCGGGGCGCTCTTTTGCAAGGTATGCAAAGTATGAGCCGAGGATAACGGCATTCTTCATACCGACTTCCTTACAGATGGGAAGAAGTCTCTTGAGAGGAGCGATGTTGCACTTATAGTAGAGATCGTAAACGGGAGCGGGAGCCTCAACTCTTTCGTCAACGCCTGCAGCGAAAACGAAACAGTCACAGCCTGTCATCATCTCTTTGATTTCTTCATCGCTCTTTTCGTAAAGGTTGCAAAGCTCGATTTCCATCTCTTCGGGGATGGGAGCACCTTCGGGGAGAGGAGGAAGAGCAACGCTCTTGACCTGATGGCCTCTTTCGATAAAAATTCTTGCAGCCTCACAGCCGAGAAGGCCTGTGCCGCCAATCATAAAAACTTTCATATCACAGTTTGATACGCGGTACGTACCGCAGCTGAATCAGCACGGCGCACGGTATCTTTCCTTTCTTTGAAAAATAATTTTAATTAAAAGGCATATGCAGAGCAGTAAAATACCGCTCTGCATCTTTGTTTTTTATTAGCCCTGTGCGTATGCGCCGACCTGCATCATAAAGTCACCGAGCTGTGCACCGAATTCGGGTGCACCGTCCATGATGAGCTTGCCTGCCTTAACGGATTCAAGCATATCTGCGGTCTGCATAAGAATACCGAGTGCGCTATCGAAATTATCAAAGCGCATTGTGAAGAACGGCATTGCACGCTTGTATTCGCCTCTGCCTGCTCTTGACTTACCTGCCTTGATACGGATGTATGCGCTGACCTCGGGGTAGCCGTTAACTGCCCATGAGTAAACACGGTCGGGGCTCTTTGAAGTCCAGTCGTGTATTGCATCGTGACCGTTCTTGTTGAGTGTGCTGATACCGCTGGAAAGCAGGTAGAAGTAGCACTTAACAAGGAGCTTCTTTGTTTCCTCATCCTCGGGAGCTTCTTTAGCTGTAAGGAGAGAGGACATTTTAAGAAGAACCATCATAAAGGATGCAAAAGCAGCTGTGTGCTTTGCAATGCCCTTCATTTTGGGGAGGTACTGCGGCTTAATCTGACCCTTGAAGAAAGCGTTGAGAGCCTCAATGCTCTTGAACTCAAGCTCAACGTGAGCGTTGTTTGTGAGCTTATCAGTGTGAACAATCCACTCACCGTTGTTTACAACAAGGTGTGTGCCAACCTTGCCTTCGGGAACATCGGGGCAAAGTGCACTGATCTGATAAATTGTGTGAGCGTGCTCAAACTTCTTTGCAAGGTTAGGAACATCGTTAGCAATGACCTTGATAAGCGGGATCGCAGCACAGAGGAAAATTTTATTGGTAAAAACTTCGTCTCTTGTAGACATAAAAATCAATCCTTTCTGCCGTTGAAATTCAATCGTTCAGATTAAACTTCGTCGTCCCAATCGTCGTCAAGCTCAAAGTCAGCGTTCATTGCCTCACGGACTGCTGCGATGATACCGTTGGAGTCAATACCGAGTGTTGACATAATATCCTCGTGGAGACCGATGGGAGCAAACTGATCCTGAATACCGAGGCGCTTGAATGCACAGCCCTTACCTGTTTCTGCGATAACCTCTGCAACAGCAGCACCGAGACCGCCGATAACGGAGTGATCTTCTACAGTGATGATACGGCGTGTATCCATAATTGCCTTGACAACAGCTTCTTTATCAAGAGGCTTGATTGTGTGCATATTGATAACTCTTACCTTAAGACCGTCAGCGTTCTCAAGGAAGTTAGCAGCCTGAAGAGCCTGGAAAGCACAGGAACCGCAAGCGATAACTGTGATATCTGTACCCTCTTTAAGCTGAACAGCCTTACCTACCTCAAAGCCGTAATCTGTTGTTTCATAAAGAACACGGTCGAAACCGCGGTTGATACGGATGTAGTAGGGGCCGGGGTTCTCGTATGCTGCACGAACTGCGTTAACAGTCTCAAGACCGTCTGCAGGGCAGATAAGAGTGATGTTGGGCATTGAGCGAACAACTGCCATATCGCAGATAGCGTGGTGAGTTGAACCTGCCTGACCGAAAGATGTACCTGCATGAGTTGCGATAATCTTTGCGTTAACGTTCTGGTAGCAGATGTCTGTGTGGAGCTGGTCAGCACTTCTGAGAGAAGCGAAAACCGAGAATGTGGAAAGGAAGGGAACAAGGCCTGCCTTAGCCATACCTGCTGCAACACCGAACATATTCTGCTCAGCGATACCTACGTTGAAGTATCTGTCCGGGAAATGCTCGCCGAACATACCGATTTTTGTTGATTTACCAAGGTCAGCTGTAAGAGCAACAACGTCGTCGTGCTCCTGACCGAGTTCTACGAGTGTTTTGCCGTAGTATTCAGCTGTTGAAAAAGCTGTAGATTCAGTAGCTGTATATGTAAGTCCACCTGCCATGGCTTATGCACCCTCCTTTTCTGCTCTCTCGCAGCGCTTCTTGTAGAATGCCTCGAGACTCTTTTTAGCCTGCTCGTATTTCTCTTCGTTGAGAGCACCGTAGTGCCACTTGTAGTCGCCTTCCATATAGTCAACACCGCAACCCTTGACTGTGTTTGCAACAATCATAACGGGCTTCTCTGTGTTCTCATATGCGTAGTCGATAGCGTCGCAAAGCTCCTTGATGTTGTTACCGTCGATTTCGATAACGTGGAAGCCGAATGCACGCCACTTGTCGCAGAAGGGCTCAAGTTTCATAACTTCTTCTGTCGGGCCGTCAATCATGCACTGGTTACGGTCAACAAAAGAGATAACGTTTGTGATGTTGTAGTGAGCAATTGTCATTGCAGCTTCCCAGTTGGAGCCTTCGTCACACTCACCGTCGCCGAGGACGCAGAATGTTTTGTAATCCTTGCCCTTGATTTTTGCAGCAAGACCTGTGCCTGCAGCAATTGAAAGACCGTGGCCGAGTGAACCTGTAGAAGCATCAGCGCCGACAACCTTGTTGGAGTCAAGGTGGATACCCATCTTGGAGTTGGAAAGGTTGAATGTCTTGAGCTGCTCGGGGTCGTTATAGCCGTAGTCGCAAAGAACAGCAGCGTAAGCAACGCCTGCGTGACCCTTACTGAGGATAAAACGGTCTCTGTCCTCCCAGTTGGGGTTGTCCTTATCGAGGTGCATATACTTGTGGTAGAGAACCGTCATGATATCCATAACGCTCATACCGCCGCCGATGTGAGCACTGCCTGCCCAGTATGTTGTATCGAGGCAGAGCTTACGAAGATCGTTAGCCTTTTTTTCGAGTGCGAGCCACTCTTGCTTGGTTAATGGCATTTCGTTATTCCTCCTGTATAATTCAGTTTTTTATATTCTCAGAATATTTCGGGATGCTTTGCCGCAACAACCTTGAATGCCTCATCAGCAACTTCAAGAGTGAGGTTGATATCCTTATCGGAAAGAGCGGCATTGATGAAGTGGTTGTGGTGGCTGGAGAAGAAGATACCTCTCTTGACGCACTCTGCAACCCACTCCTGATGGAGCATCATTGAATCATCATTTGCTATACGAAGATAGAAGAGTGAGGGTTCACCGGAAACAACAAGATTGAAGCCGTTGTTTGCAGCAGCTTCCTTGAGGCCGTTTGTGAGCATAAGGCCTTTCTCGCGGAAGAGAACAGGAGCGTTCATTTCTCTCATCTTCTTAACGCAGGCGATACCTGCTGCAAAGGGAATAGCACTCATCCAGTAGCTGCCTGTGTAGCTCAGTGAGCTGACAGCGCTCTTGAGTGAATCCTTACCGCAAAGGCATGATACGTTCCAGCCGTTTGCAAGAGCCTTACAGAAGCAGATGAGGTCAGCCTCAAAGCCGTAGTAGTGGTCAGAGCCTGCAGTATCAAGTCTGAAACCGCAACGTACGTCGTCAACGATGAGGACGATGCCCTTGCGTGTGCAAAGCTCACGTACTTTCTGCCAATAGCCGTCTGCGGGAAGCTCATTGTCACGGTAGTTGCCGTGCATATATGGTGTGGAGATGAATGCTGCGATTTCGCCGTCATTCTCTTCAACAAGCTTTTCGAGTGCCTCGAAATCGTTCCAGTCAACATAGAGGTTGTTTGCAACGTCCTCGGGGATAACGCCGGGGTAGTCAACCTTCTGTGTCCAGGGAGAATCGCCGTGATAGAAGCCGTTTACGAAGATAATCTTCTTGCGGTGCGTTGCTGCACGTGCAGTCATAATTGCGCAAGTTGTAACGTCGTTACCGTTCTTTGCAAAGAAAGCCCAGTCAGGACAGTTGACTGTGTCAACCATAAGCTCTGCAAACTCGAGCAT
>JAFOBC010000047.1 GCA_017382015.1 Clostridia bacterium | reverse complement strand
TTCGACAACCTTGCCGTCAGCTATGTAGAAAACATTCTTGCTGGGACCGAACTTGTTAGCTACTACCGGAGCTATTACGTCTTCGGAATAGAGTGTATCGTCGATCTCGGTCCTGCCCTTCTTTGCAATCTTCTTCTCGCCCGATACGGCGATAAGGTCGATATAGTCGATCTTGCTGAAATCGTTTTTGGCGGCACGTCTGATAATGGCATTGACTGCACCCGGAACAAAACCAGCTCCGCATATGGCTGTCTTTCCGGTGCCGTGGAATTCGCCGAACATCCTGAACTGCTTCGAAAGAAGTGATGTCGGTGACGGAATGTCAGGAACGTCGAAAAGTGTTGAATCTATATAATCAGCCTTTGCTTTTACGGCAAGGCTCATCGCATCAAGTGAAAGTTCAGGGGGAAGAAGGTTTACGACGATGTCGGGAGCAAAGATCCTTACCATCATCATGGCACCTTCGACATTTGCCATGTCGATTCCGGATGTAGTGACTCTGACACCCATGCTGGCTGCCAGATTCTTAAGCTCATCGCATTCCTGTTTCTGACGCGAAGCAAGACAGATATCAGATGCATAAGATCTGTTTTTGCAGAGAGCAATCAGCAAACGCTTGGAAATTTCGTTACAACCGAGAATCAGGACCCTTTTCATGACCTTCCGCGACCTTTCATCTTTATAATAGCTTACCCTATTTAGATATTTTACTTAAAATATTAACGTTGGGCAAACATTTTTCGGGCTTTTGTTCATTTACCTTGCAGGAATTTTTAGCGTAATATACCGATATCCTAATCAACAAAAGGAGAACGGTTATGAAGACACTTAAGAGAATTGCAGCAGGCATTCTTTCCACAGCACTTTTGCTTGGTATGACATCCTGCGCTACAAAGCAGACAGAGGCATCTGCAGATGCAAATGTTGATTCAGCTGCAGCATTCACAACTGTTGAGAGCGGCAAGCTCATCATGGCTACAAACGCATTCTTCCCGCCTTATGAGTACTATGAGGGTGATAAGATCGTTGGTATTGATGTTGAGATCGCTACAGCAGTAGCAGACAAGCTCGGTCTCGAGCTCGTTATCGAAGACGTTGAGTTCGACTCAATCATCGCAGGCGTTCAGAGCGGCAAGTACGACATCGGATGCGCAGGCATGACAGTTACAGAAGACAGACTTAAGTCTGTAAACTTCTCTACACCTTATGCTACAGGTATCCAGTCCATCATCGTAGCTGCTGATTCTGAGATCACAGATATCGACACACTCGTCAACGGCGACTACAAGGTTGGCGTTCAGTCCGGTACAACAGGCGACATCTACATGTCTGCTCCTGTTGAAGAGGGCGGCGTAGGCGAAGAGAGAATCGAGCGTTTCGCTAAGGGTAACGACGCTGTTATCGCTCTCACAACAGGCAAGATCAGCGCAGTTGTTATCGACAACGAGCCTGCCAAGGCATTCGTTGCAGCTAACTCTGGTCTCAAGATCCTTGAAACACCTTACACAGTTGAGGACTACGCAATGGCTATCAACAAGGATAACGTTGCACTCAAGGATGCAATCAACCAGGCACTCAAGGAACTCACAGACAACGGCACTATCGCTGCTATCGTAAACAAGTACATTCCTGCTGAAGGCTGATAGCTTTTTGCGAAAATAAGCAAAAAACAAATAATATGAGCGGAAATATGGTCTATATTTCCGCTCTTTTATTATTTATAATTGGTGATGTTTTCGTGTATCGATACTTTGAAGTTTGAGGAACGTCCAATGTACACCAAAAAAGCCAATCAGATTTTGATCATCGGCATAATTGCCCTTCTTCTGTCATGGTTACCCGGTCCCGGCATCGCTTGTGCCGTTGCCGCACTTATCATGTACACCAAGAATAAGGGTGCCAGATCACTCATCAGAACCGATGTCGGAAGAGGTCTTTCGATCATCGCGATCTTGATCAGTGCAGTTGTAGCTATC
Organism: Clostridia bacterium; assembly: GCA_017382015.1. Taxonomy (GTDB): domain Bacteria; phylum Bacillota; class Clostridia; order Oscillospirales; family Acutalibacteraceae; genus UBA8612. The sequence continues at coordinate 389 of JAFOBC010000047.1, read as the reverse complement.
TACTTGTTATTATTCCGCCCGCTCCTTGTTATGCCGGCATGGCCGGCTTCTCTCCGCGAGGCATTTTATTCGACAAAATTCTACGCAGACTTCGAAAACAACTTTCTCATCGATAACCGTTACACTTATATCAAAAAAGGTCTGACAGTAACATTTGAGGTTACTTTCTTTGCCGTTCTTTTGGGTATCGTTCTGGGTGTCATAGTTGCACTCGTCAGATCATCTTATGACACACTGAAAGAAGAACTCAAAGGCGGTATCGGCAAGGGCATCCTTTTTGTCCTTTACAAGATCTGCGGTTTATATCTTACGGTCATCAGAGGAACCCCTGTAGTCGTTCAGCTCATGATCATCTACTTTGTTATCTTCGCATCTTCCAATAATAAGAT
>JAFOBC010000046.1 GCA_017382015.1 Clostridia bacterium | reverse complement strand
GCCGACAGACGGATTAAACCGCCTGTCGGCTTTATTTTTTAACCCTTGATAACTGCCTTATAGAGCCTTATATACTCGTTAGCCGAACGGTTCCAGCTGTTGTTGCACTCCATAGCGCGCTTTACAAGAACGTTCCAGCCTTCTTCATTCTGATAGCCCTCAACCGCGCGGCGGATAGTGTAGAGCATATCGTGTGCGTTGTAGCGGGCGAAGGTAAAGCCGTTACCCTCGTTGTCACCGCTGTCGGTAATCGTGTCCTTCAGACCGCCTGTTTCACGAACAATCGGGATTGAGCCGTAACGCAGCGCAACCATCTGTGAAAGTCCGCAAGGCTCACTCTTGGAGGGCATAAGGAACATATCGCTGCCTGCATAAATCTTACGGGCAAGGTCAGGAACAAAGCCGAGGCGAAGACCGAGCTGGTTGGGGTATCTGCCTGCCATCTCCTTGAAGAATTCCTCATACTGCCAGTCACCCGAGCCGAGAACAACAAACTGAATATCTGTTGTTGCGAGAAGCTCATCGAGAATGACCTTTATAAGGTCGAGACCCTTGTGAGAAACGAGGCGTGTTACCAGACCGACAACGGGAGTGCGCGGATTCTCGGGCAGATTGAACATCTTCTGAAGCTCTGCCTTATTGACAGCCTTAGCAGAGAAATCTTCTGCAGAATAGTTTGCGAAAACATCCTTATCCGTTTCGGGGTTGTAGTTTTCAACGTCGATACCGTTGAGAATACCCGACAGCTTGAATCGCCTTTGCTCAAGGATATTGTCAAGACCGTGGCTGAACCACGGGTCAAGAATTTCGTTTGCATAAGAGGGGCTGACGGTTGTAACGACGTTCGCCGTCTCGATAGCACCCTTCATAAGGTTAACGCAACCGTTGTATTCAACAATGTGCTCCGTGCCGGGTTTAAGACCGAGAACGTCGCCGATGAGCTCCATACCGTAAACACCCTGATACTGGATGTTATGGATTGTGAACACCGTCTTGATATTCTCCCAACCGGGCTGGTCAGCATACATTGTTGAGTAATAGACCGGAGTCATAGCTGTCTGCCAGTCGTTACAGTGAATGATATCGGGTTTGAAGCCGATATGAGGAATAATCTCAAGCACTGCACGGGCAAAGAAAGCAAATCTCTCCGCATCGTCATAGTGGCCGTAGATACGGTCACGCTTGAAATAATACTGATTATCCAGCAAGTAGTAAATGACACCGTTGTGTCTTGCCTCAAAAATTCCGCAATACTGTCTGCGCCATGCAACCGGCACAGAGATATGCGTAACAAAGGTCATGGTGTCCTTAAGCTCCTGACGGATTGAATCGTAAAGAGGCATTACAACGCGAGCGCCGACAAGTCTTTTACGCAGCGCCTGGGGAAGTGAACCTGCAACGTCTGCGAGTCCTCCGCTGGCGATAAAGGGGAGCGCCTCGCTGGCAGCGTACAATACTTTCATATCTTTCTCTCCTTTTTATCAGATAACAATTCTCTTGCCGACATAAATCGGGAAATCATCCGCACCGACGAGTGTTTTGCCGGGCTTGATGACAACGTCCTTATCAAAGATAACGTTTTCAATATGTGCACCTGCGCCGATAAAGCAATCCTGCATAATGACGCAGTTTTTAACAACTGCACCCTTCTCAACCTTTACGCCTCTGCCGAGAACGCTGCCCTCTACTGTGCCCTTGATATCACAGCCGTCGGAAACAAGGCTGTTTGTAACAGAGCTGTCGATTGCGTAAAGCGCAGGCATATCGTCGCGCACCTTTGTGTAAACGGGGCGTTTTTTGTTGAACAGGTCGCCTCTTACTTCCTTTTCAAGAAGCATCATATTTGCATGGTAGTAGGTGTCGAGCGAATCGATTGATACCGCAAAGTTGTCGCAGTTCATTGCGCACATACGAAGGTTTTTGGTGTTTGCCTGGAAAATATCTATTGTCATGCTTGTTTTGTGCATGGAGTATGCTTCGTTGATAAGTCTTTCAAGAAGCGCCTTCTTCATAAAGAAGATATTGAGTGAATAATCCGCATCATCTGACTTTGCGCCTACTGTAACGGATGTGATTCTCTTATCCTCACCGATTTCAAAAGTCATAAGGTTTGAAAGGTCAGGTGTCTTGCCGCGCTTTGAAACGATACTGATATCAGCCTTTGTCTCCTCGTGGAACTTCATAAGCTCATCAAAGCTGAAATTTGTAACTACGTTACAATCGGCAATGAGAACGTACTCCTCTTTTGAACGGCTGATAAAGTGCATATTACCCTTGAGGGATTCAATTCTGCTGTCGAATGCACCTGTTTCGCCGAGAACGAAAGGCGGAAGCAGATACATACCGCTGCGCTTGCGTGAAAGATCCCAGGGCTTACCTGTGCCGAGGTGATCCATAAGTGACTGGTAGTTGCTCTTTGTGATAACACCAACCTTACCGATGCCGGCATTAACAAGGTTGGAAAGTGTGAAATCTATAAGGCGGTATCTGCCGCCGAAAGGTACTGAACCCATTGTACGCATATTGGTAAGCTCCGGCAGAGCATCATCATATGCATTTGAGTGGATAATTGCGAGAACGTCATTAGCTCTGATCATTTTTCATTCCTCCTCACTTTGCTGCAGGCACGTCTTCGCCTGCCATAGCCTTGGGAGCGACGGTTGCACCGGCGCCTACTGTTACGCCTGCGCCTACAACAGCTACGCCCCAATCATCACGGTCTGCCATATTCTCGGGCTTTTCGCCGACAACTGCACCGGACTCAATAACTGCGTTTTCAGCAACGATAGCGTACTGAACAACAGCGCCCTTCTTGATAACGGTGCCGGGCATAATAATTGAGGAGTCAACCTTTGCGCCCTCTTCAACAATAACGTCTGCAAAGAGAACAGAGTAATCAATCTCACCGTCGATGCAGCAACCTTCGGCCATCATCGAGTTCTCAACCTTAGCGGTTGCGGAAACGAAGTGAGGCGGTGATGCAGGTGACTTGGAGTAGATTCTCCACTCGTTATCGGAAAGGTCGAGGTCAACCGACGGGCGAAGCAGGTCGAGGTTTGCTTCCCAGAGGCTGTCGATTGTTCCGACGTCCTTCCAGTAGCCGTCAAAATGGTATGCGAAAAGTCTTTCGCCTGCCTCGTGCATTGCAGGGATAAGGTTCTTACCGAAGTCGTTGCTTGAGTTCGGGTCAGCCTCGTCTGCAAGCAGATATTCACGCAGCTTCTTCCAAGTGAAGATATAAACACCCATTGATGCCTTGTTGCTGCTGGGAACCTCGGGCTTCTCCTCAAATGCTGTGATAGCACCGTCATCGTCAACAAGCATCAAACCGAAACGTGATGCCTCATCCCACGGAACTTCAAGCATTGCGATTGTACAGTCTGCATTCTTCTGCTTGTGGAATGCAAGCATCTTGGAGTAATCCATCTTATAGATATGGTCACCCGAGAGGATGCATACGTACTCGGGGTCGTATCTGTCGATGAAGTTGATGTTCTGGTAAATTGCGTTGGCTGTGCCCTTGTACCACTCACTGCCCTTTATCTGCTGATAGGGTGAGAGGATATGCACGCCGCCGCTTGCGCGGTCAAGATCCCAGGCAGCACCGTTGCCGATATAGTCGTTAAGCTCAAGCGGCTGGTACTGGGTGAGAACGCCAACTGTGTAGATACCTGAGTTCACACAGTTAGAAAGAGGGAAATCAATGATTCTGTATTTTCCTCCGTAGGGTACGGCAGGCTTAGCGATGTTCTTGGTAAGAATACCAAGTCTGCTGCCCTGTCCGCCGGCGAGCAGCATAGCAATACATTCAGCTTTCTTTGACATGTCT
>JAFOBC010000399.1 GCA_017382015.1 Clostridia bacterium | reverse complement strand
TTTATAAAGGTATATTACCATAAATTCGGGATAATATCAATTAATTTATTCCCTTTAAGCAAATTAATGAATAAAGAATTTCAGTATACGTCCAAGCGGAAAGTTTTATGTCTGCGCTTTTTTATTTATATATATACATTTGTTCATTTTTGTGATATAATATCCCTGATTTTAATCTGAAAGGGTGGGTGCTCGTGAGGCTTTTGCTTGCTGAGGATGAAAGAGAGTTATCGAATGCTGTTGCGGCAATTCTTAAGCATAACAACTATTCGGTGGATGCCGTATATGATGGCAGAGCAGCACTCGATTGGGCGATGACTGGTAATTACGACGGCATATTGCTTGATTTGATGATGCCTGAAATGAACGGTCTTGACGTGCTCAGAAAACTGCGTTTTAACGGAATTGAAACTCCCATAATAATCTTAACCGCAAAGTCTGAGGTTGAGGACAGGATCGTTGGTCTTGATTCCGGCGCTGACGACTATCTTTCCAAGCCCTTTGCTATGGGCGAACTGCTTGCGCGTGTGCGTGCAATAACCCGCAGAAAAAGCGGTTATACACACAATGTGCTGGCTGTCGGCAACGTTTCGCTTAACCGTGAAACTTATGAGCTTACTTGCGATGGGCAGACGGTTCGCCTTGTCGGTAAAGAATTTCAGATGCTTGAGATGCTTATGTCAACCCCCAATAAGCTTATATCCGTAGATCAGTTTATGGAGCGTATCTGGGGTTACGATTCCGAAACCGAAAGCAGTGTTGTGTGGGTATATATATCCAATATCCGCAAAAAGCTTGCTCAAATCGGTGCGGATGTTGAGCTGAAGGCTGCGAGAAACGCCGGATATTATCTTGAAGATAAAAGGGGCGCAGACAAATGATAAAGCAGTTGCGCCGGCGTTTTGTCGTTGCGATTATGGCTTCCGCTCTTGCGCTTATTGTTGTTGTTCTTACTGCGATAAATATTGTGGTAATATTTATAATGGATAATTCAACAACTTATACGCTCGAGAAAATAGTAGAGAATGACGGCGTGGCAATCGATGTTTCGTCTGATTACCGTGCGAATGTGTTGGATTATTTCAATCCGCTCTCAGGAGTAAGTCCGCTTGCCTCCGAGGTTTCTTACACATCCAGATTCTTCTACGTCAGATTCAGGGAGGACGGTCGAGTGGTGACCGTTAACACAGACCACGCAACAGCGATAACCGGTGAGGATGCGAGAGCTTTTGCCGATGAAGTCATAAAGACAGGTGAAAGAAAAGGCTATTTAAGAGGCACATACAAATACATTGTTGACGAATCCGAATATAACGGTAAAACGGTCTACTTTATGGATGTAAGCGAGTCTCTTGTTTCGATGTTTATTATGGTAACCTCATCTGTGTCGATTGGGTTTATAGGTTGGGTGTTGCTTCTTGTTGCTGTTATACCGGCCTCTAAGCGTGCGGTCAGACCGATAGTTGAAAACACGGTCAGACAAAAGCAGTTTATTACCGATGCGGGTCACGAGCTTAAAACACCGCTTGCCATTATCTCAGCCAATACCGAAGTGCTTGAGATGATGTACGGTGAAAACGAGTGGTTTACCTCAATCCGCAATCAGACAAACCGTTTGTCCGATCTTATTAAAAATCTTCTCGTTCTTTCTAAGGCGGAGGAAAAATCACAGAAAGACAGCTTTTCGGAGGTTGCCGTCAGCGATATTGTTTCTGCTACGGTTGCTTCGTTCTCTGCTGTTGCACAGCGCTCAAATAAGCGCCTTTACGCCGAGGTGCAGCCTACGCTCAGCATCTGGGGTAACGAAAAATCGATAGCCGAGCTTGCCAACATTCTGCTTGACAATGCTGTTAAATATGCGCCTGACGGCTCTAAGGTTGAACTTAATCTCTACAAAAAGGGCAGACAGGTTGTTCTTGAAACGTCAAACGTGCTTGCTGAAGGCGTTGAGGTTGATACAGACAGAGTATTTGACAGGTTTTACAGATCTGAAAAATCACGCTCACGCCAGACAGGCGGCTACGGAATAGGTCTTTCAATTGCCGGCGCAATAGTAAAAGCACACAAAGCCAACATCAGCGTAGAAAGCGAAGATAACAAAATAAAATTCACAGTTTTATTCAAACTGTTAGAAAACTGATAGGAGAATTTATATGAACAAACTCTGGTACAAAAAACAGGCTGCACTCTGGAATGAGGCTCTGCCTATAGGTAACGGCCGCACCGGTGTAATGATTTTCGGTGGAAGGAAGAAAGAAACTCTTTGTTTCAACGATGTCACACTTTGGTCAGGTTACCCGCAGGATCAGAATAACCCCAAGAGCCTTGAAAGACTTGAAAAGGTTCGTGAGCTTATTTTTGCAGGCAAGCAGGATGAGGCACACAATATAGTTGAGAACGAGATGGACGGCGGCTACAGCGAAGCATATATGCCGCTTGGCGATATCAGAATCAAATTCGGCTCAAAAAGCACCTGCGGCTATCGCCGTGAGCTTGATATCGATAATGCTGTACATACAGTTACCACAAAAGCTGAAACCCGTACCGCTTTTGCTTCAAATCCCGATGATGTTGTTGTTTACAGAATGGTTGCTAAAGATAAGACGGATGCTGTGATTTCTGTTACATCCAAGCTTCACCACAACAGCATTGTAAAGGATGGCATTCTTTGCCTTTGCGGTAATGCTCCCGATGTTGCAATGCCCAGCTATCTTGGCAAAATTCCCAATGCCGTTATGTACGACCAGGGCAAAGCAATGGCTTACTGCCTTGCTGTTAAAGTTATTACCGACGGTACGGTAACAGATGACGGCAAGAAGATAACTGTTAAAAAAGCTAAGAATATCTTAATTCTCGCAACTACAAAAACAGGTTTCCTCGGCTACGATAAAATGCCGGAGACCGACAGGGAAAAGGTTTGCGCACAGTGTGTTGATGCGCTGAATAAAGCCGAAACGGATTACGATACTCTTCTTGCTCGCCATATTGCAGATTATAAGTCTGTTTTTGACAGACAGCGTTTCTCAATCGGCGGTACCAGCGGTGCCTGCACGGTAGACTTGCTTAAAACTGCTAAGAAGGGCAAGCCCGATCCCAAGCTTGTTGAGCTTTTCTACAACTTCGGCAAGTATCTTATGATTGCAGGCAGCCGTAAGGGCGGTCAGCCTCTCAATCTCCAGGGTATCTGGAATGCAAGGGTTCGTCCTCCGTGGAGCAGTAACTATACTGTAAATATTAATACAGAAATGAACTATTGGCCCGTAACCTCAAGCAATATGGCTGAGTGTGCAGAGCCGCTTGTTAATATGGTTTACGAGCTTATGCAGCAGGGTAGGGAGACCGCAAAGGTCAACTACGGCTGTGAGGGTGCTTGCTGTAACCACAACACAGACCTCTGGCGCAAGACTTCACCTGTACAGGGCGGCCCCTGCTTTATGTATGCTCCTCTTTGCGGTGCATGGCTTGTTAATGAGGTTTACACCCAATATAAAAACGGCGGTCTTGACGAGTATAAGGATAAGATTTTCTTTGCTGTCAAAGCTTCTGCTGAGTTTATCAACTCTTACCTTGTTGAGTACAATGGCGAGTATGTTGTTGCTCCCTCAACCTCACCTGAAAACGAGTATAAGTTTAACGGCAAAGCGATTGCTGTTGACTATGCCTGTGCGTTTGATATGGCTGTAGCTAAAGCCGGTATGCTCGCATATCTCGACTTTGAGTCAGAGGGTGAGCTTGCTGAGCAGATTAAAGAGAAGCTTGCAAAGCTTCGCCCCAACAAGCGCGACAGCTACGGTATTATGGAATGGTCGCAGGAGCGTGAGCTTCATGAGCCCGGTCACAGACATTTCTCACCGCTCTATGGTCTGTATCCCTCAAATACAATCAAGTATTATGAGAATGAAACAGAGCGCGAGTGGGTGCGTGAGCTTTATCACTTCCGCAAGAAGAATTGGGAGCGTTATATCGGTTGGTCTGCTGCTTGGGCAATCTGCCTTGCCGGTACGCTTCACGAGCCGGATACAGCTCAGGAGATTATCGCAAATATGCTCACATATTCCGTTTTCTCCAACCTTTTTGATACTCATCCGCCCTTCCTTTTCCAGATTGACGGTAACTTCGGTTTTGTAGCAGGCGTTAATTCACTTCTGCTTTACTCCGAAAACGGCAAGGCAGAGCTTCTTCCCGCTCTTCCGCCCGATTGGAATAACGGTGAGGTAGAGAATATTGTTACTTGTGGTGTTCAGCTTTCTTTCAAGTGGCAAAACGGTAAGGTTGTATCCGTTAGCGCGGATAAGCCCATAACCATAATGAACCTCAATCTTTCAGAAAACTGCGAAATCGGTGCAAACGTAACTGTTGAATAAAATTTAAAACAAAAAGCAGAGTTGACGTAAAAATCAACTCTGCTTTTTTCATTTGATATTAAATAGTTTGTATGCGTTTTCTCTTGCCTTGTCTATAACTTCCTGTGCCGTGATTCCACGTAGTTCTGCGATTTTTTCAGCCGTGTGGGCTATGAGTGCCGAGTTGTTTCTTCTGCCTCTGAATGGTACGGGAGTCATATATGGGCAATCTGTTTCGAGCAAAAGTCTGTCGAGGTCAATGCTTGCCGCAACCTCGGCAGGCTTTTTTGCGTTTTTGAATGTTACACTGCCGCCCAACCCGATGTAAAAGCCTATGTCGGTCAGCTGCTTTGCCGTTTCAACACTGCCTGAGAAACAGTGCATAACACCTCTGGGTCTGTGCTTCAGCAGCATATCAACGCAATCCTGATGAGCTTCTCTGTCGTGCACAATTACGGGCAAATCAAGTTTCTTTGCAAGCAGTATCTGCTTCTCAAAATATTCGATCTGCATTTCTTTGGGTGTGTAATCGTAGTGGTAATCAAGGCCGATTTCACCGATTGCAACAACTCTTTCGTGCTTTGCAAGCTCCTCGATTTTTGCAAAAGCATCTTCGGCTTCTTCTGCCGCATTCTGCGGATGAATACCTACCGCCGCGTATATCTGCGGATATTTTTCTGCAAAAGCTATGCTTGTTTTGCTGCTCTTTACCGTACAGCCGCAGTTTATAATACCGCTCACGCTTGATGCGAGCATTTCTTCAAACAGCTCGTATCTGTCTTCATCAAAACACTCGTCATCATAGTGTGCGTGTGTGTCGAATATGCCTGTGTACGTCATCTGATTTTTGTGCCGGGCTCAAGGTAGTCGACAAATACTACCTTAACGTCGTCTTCGCCGCCTGCAAGAATCATACCTCTGCTCTCAACACCGCAGAGTGTAGCGGGCTTGAGGTTTGCTACAACTATAACGTTGTGGCCTATAAGCTCTTCAGGTTTGTAGTAGAGTGCGATGCCGCTTGCTACCGTACGGGGTGTGCCGGTGCCGTCGTCAAGTGTCAGTTCGAGCAGCTTCTTTGCCTTTTTAACGGGCTTGCAGTCAACAACCTTTGCAACTCTCAGGTCAACCTTTGCAAAGTCGTCAATCGGAATCTGAGGCATCTCTTCAAAAGCAGGTTTCTTCTCTTCTTCTTTAGCGGCTTTTGCAGCGTTTTCAGCTTCGATTTCTGCAAGCATTTTTTCTGCATCAATTCTGCCGAAGAGTGGAGCAGCTTCGCCCATAACAGTACCTGCAGGTGTTGCTCCGAATGCGCTCAGGCTCTCATAGCTGTCAATATCGCAACCGATCTGTGCGAAAATCTTTTCTGCAGTTTCGGGGATAAAGGGCTTGAGCTGAACTGCAATAAAGCGGATGCTCTCGATAAGGTTGTACATTACTGTGCCGAGGCGTTCTTTTTTGCTTTCATCCTTTGCAAGTGCCCAGGGCATAGTTTCGTCAATGTATTTGTTTGCGCGGTTTGCAACAGCCATTACTTCGCTGACGGCGTCTGCAATGCAGAATTTGTCCATCTTTGCTGCGCATTTGCCGATGGATTCAAGTGCAACAGCCTTAAGCTCATCGTCAAGTGCTTCGGGTGCTGTGGGAGCAGGAAGCACACCGTCGAAATATTTCTTAACCATTGCTACACAGCGGTTTACAAGGTTGCCCAGTGTGTTTGCAAGGTCAGCGTTGTAGCGCTCAATGAACTTTTCGTATGTGAGTGTACCGTCGGATGCGTGCGGCATCTCTGCAAGCAGATAGTATCTTACCGCATCAACGCCGAAACGGTCTGCAAGGTCATCTGCATAGATAACGTTGCCTCTGGACTTGCTCATCTTGTCTGCGCCTACCATCAGCCACGGGTGACCGTAAACCTGCTTGGGAAGCGGCTCGCCGAGTGCCATGAGCATAATCGGCCAATAAATTGTGTGGAAACGTACGATATCCTTACCGATGATGTGTACGTCAGCAGGCCAGTATTTGCTGTAAAGCTCGCTGCTGCCGTCGGGATCGTAGCCAAGACCCGTGATGTAGTTTGAGAGCGCGTCAATCCAGACATATATAACGTGCTTGTCATCAAACGTTACGGGCACGCCCCACTTGAATGTTGAACGTGATACGCAAAGATCCTGAAGACCGGGTTTGATGAAGTTGTTGAGCATTTCTTTCTTTCTGCTCTCAGGGTAGATGAAATCAGGGTTAGCTTCAATATATTCTTCAAGCTGCTTCTGATATTTGGAAAGGCGCAGGAAGTAGGTTTCTTCCTTTTCTCTTCTTACTTCTCTGCCGCAGTCAGGGCACTTGCCGTCAACAAGCTGGCTGTCTGTGAAGAAGCTTTCGCAGGGTACGCAGTACCAGCCTTCGTATACGCTCTTGTAGATATCATCCTGGTCGTACAGCTTCTTGAATATTTTCTGTACGCACTTTTCGTGATAATCGTCCGTTGTGCGGATAAACTTATCGTATGTTGTGTTGAGTCTGTCGCAGATGTCTTTGATTTCGCCTGCAACCTTGTCAACGTACTCCTTGGGGGAGATACCTGCATCTTTTGCATATTCTTCAATCTTCTGGCCATGCTCGTCTGTGCCTGTCTGGAAGAATACATCATAGCCCTGCATTCGCTTGAAACGTGCGATAGCATCGGTCAGCACGATTTCATATGAGTTGCCGATGTGAGGCTTGCGCGATGTGTAAGCAATCGCGGTTGTGATATAGTATGGCTTTTTTGACATTGTGTTTAACCTCCTTCAGGGTAACAAGAGCAATCAGAATTGTGTTTTCGTTACCCCAGCCTTATTGTAAGCATTATCCATACAAGTATAACACATTTCTGAAAAATTACAACACCTAATAATTCTTATTTTACCTCTTTTATTTATTGACATATTGCCCAATTAATATTATAATTTATTGGCAAAAATATTCTCTAAATCTGGAGGTAAAATCAATGGCAAATTCATTCTATGCTCTCAGAGGCACTGCGTTTGCAAAGGTTATAGCTGTGCTTATCTCAGCACTCCTTTCTCTCAACCTTGCAATGAACTCAATCCTCTATAGCGGTGAAGAAGCAGACCCGGGCGATTACAAAAACGTTATTCTCCTCATTGGCGACGGTATGGGCTTCAACCATCTTTACTGGATGGAACAGAAATACGGCGTTGATGCAAACATTTTCACTATGGCACAGTATGTAGGCGGCTCCAAAACTCAGTCTTCCAGCGCATACGTTACAGACTCTGCAGCAGGCGGCACAGCTCTTGCTTGCGGCACACGTACAACTAACGGCGCTCTCGGCGTATTTCCGCAGGATCAGTTCGGCGTAACTTATGTTGCAATGAATCTTTGCGAGCTTGCACAGTCATACGGTAAGATGACAGGTGTTGTCACATCGGACGATAACTCAGGTGCTACACCTTCTTCATTCTCTGCACACGTTTACGATCGTGACGAGAAAGAGGAAATCACAAGACAGCAGATTGAAGAATCCGGTATTGACCTTATCTGGGCACACAACAACGGCCTTGTTACAGACGACTGGGCAAACGAATACGGCTGGACTCTTGTAAACAATAACGCAGAGTTTGCAGCTCTTGAAGAGGGAGAGCGTTCCTTCGGTGCATTCGACGGTAACCTCTGGAATACCGACACAGGTGCTGATTCTCCCAATCTTTCAACTCTTACAGAGAAGGCAATCGATATGCTTGATGACGATGAGGATGGTTTCTTCCTTATGGTCGAAGGTGCACATATTGATAAACACTCTCATAATCAGGACCCCGAAAATATGCTTCCCTCAGCATATGAGTTTGATCAGGCTTGCAGAATTGCTCTTGAGTATGCAGCAGAGCGCGAGGATACACTTGTTGTCATCACAGCTGACCACGAGACAGGTGCAATCTCTCTTGAGGATGACGGTTCATTCCAGTACAACTCAGGTTCACACTCAGGTGTTGTAGTACCTCTTGCAATCTACGGCTCAGACAATTTTGTTCAGGATGGCGAGCATATCAAGAATAAGGAAGTTTCACGCCGTATTGCTATGGCAATGGGTGCAGCTCCCGATGAATTCCCCTATGCTGTAAAGCAGTAAAAGAAAGTTAAGGATTGGATTTAAAATTGACAGAGATTATTAAAGCCGATGCGGCTAAAGAATTTGATGCATTTGTTGCAAGCCACCCTAAGGGTCATTTTATGCAGCAGAGTGCATGGGCAAAAGTAAAAAACAATTGGATCTGGCGCGGCATCATCTGCCGTGATGAGCAGGGTAATATCAATGGTACGATGGCGGTTATTATCCGCCGTCTGCCCGGTGGTCTTCCGTTCAGTATGCTCTACGCACCTAGAGGCCCTGTGTGTGACCTTCACGATAAGGCTGTTTTCACGGAGCTTATGGATGCTGCAAAGAAGCTTGCCAAGGAGTTTGGCGGCTACGTTCTTCAGGTTGATACAGACACTAAAATTGACGATACGGAATATGAGAAAATTGCCGTTGACTACGGCTTTAAGGTTGGCCCCCGTTCCAAGAATTTCGAGGGTATTCAGCCCCGTTTCGTTATCCGTCTCGACGTTGAAGGTAAAACAGAGGATGAGGTTTTCGCCTCTTTCCATTCACGCCACCGCTATAAGGTGCGTGTAGCCAAAAAGAACAACGTTGAGGTTGTTATCAAGGGTGCGGAAGCAGCCGAGGAATTCCATAAGATTATGATTGAAACAGGCGAGAGAGACAATTTCTCAATTCGCCCTGCAGATTATTTCAGACGTATGGTTGAAGCATACGGCGACAATGCACGTATATAT
>JAFOBC010000398.1 GCA_017382015.1 Clostridia bacterium | reverse complement strand
TTGATGCGAGAATCCGTCCGTTTGTGCGCAACACAGCTGTTGTGCAGGCGCAGAATTATGCCGCAACCGTTGCGGGATCAGCCGTGCCCGATATTCTCAATAATGTCGGTGCGGATTATTCGTCTCTTGTTGAAATCACACGCGACAGCAGTGGCAATATTGTTTCCGTGCAGACGGACGCAATGCGTATCAACCGTATAAAGTCGGGCATCAATTCGGCTGTTGCGTCGTCACTGAGTAACCTAGACGGTAAAATGCTCGGCGTGCCGCTCGGCTCACTTACAGGGCTTGCGCTTCTCAACGGCAGAGGGCCGAGGCTTAATGTTATAATCAGCCTGACGGGTAGTGCGCAGACCCATTTTGTCAATGAGTTCAGCGATGCAGGTATCAACCAGACTCGCCATCAGATATTTCTCAAAACAACGGTAACCCTGCTGATAGTTTTTCCGACCGGTACTGTTACAACTGCCTATACGATGAATATGCTCGTAGCAGAAACAATTATTGTCGGCAAGGTGCCGCTTGCTTACGGTGAGATGACTCAGAAGTGAATCAGTCCTTGTACATTTCGCTGTACTTGAAAGGAATGCGCTCGCCTTTCTTTACTATGTGGAAGCAGTTTTCACCGAGTGAGAAAATAGCACGGTCGCTCTTGATTGAGTCAGAGCTTACGTTTATTACCTTACATCCGCTTACTTCTTCATTGTAGCGTCTTACCTTTTCTTCATTCTTACAGTTGAGGCTGATGATTGCACCTGTCTTGCTGTTGTGCTGTGAGCAGATAAGCTTCTCTACTCCGAGCCTTGAGCATATATCTTCAAGCAGAAAGTCAGCACTTGCGCTGATAACTACCGCAGGACGTTCGCGGTTTTCTTTTCGGAACCATTCGAATACATCCTTCTCGTGCTTGTCCCAGAATTTCTTTACGTTCTTCTCAAGGTTAATCAGCGGTACATAACAGTAAACGTGCTTTTTTACATATGTCAGGTCTTTTAAACCGAGAAAGAAAGGAATCATCATAATCAGCAAATAAGGTACGCATATTACAATCCACGGGTTGTGAATAAGGCAGTATATCCAGAAAACTGAGCCGCTGTCAAACGGCACTACTGTTTTGTCAAAGTCAAATATATCTATTTCTTTCATTGTGTTCACCTTACATTTCAAATATTCCTTCGTATCTTACGGGCAGGTTGGCGCTGTCGATGTCACCGCCGTTTTTTATAAACAGGTCAAACAGCTCTTTTTTTCTTTCATCTGTGTAGGTGTAACCCCACAGGCGTTCAATTTTGCCGAAATCCTCGAAGGTTTCGTCGGGCAGTTTTTCAACCTTGTCTGCCGAATAGGGCAGGGGGATTTTAACCGTGCCGTCGGATGTTATATAGTAGCTTGATGCAATCTCAATTGCTCTGCGGTTAGCTTCAATTCTCGGGTATTCTTCGTCAAATTTTATTCTGGTTATCGGGAATACAGCCGTATCGGCACCGAGAAGCTCGTAAGCTTCTTTGTAAAGTCCGTTGTGACCGTGGTGAGCAATCTGTACTATGTCGCACTTGAGCGTTTCGCCGTAACGCTTTGTAAGCTCAAGGCTTGCAAGGTTGCTCGCATCACCCGGTATGAATACACGCGAGCCTTCAGCGGTGAGCATAACCATACAAGATGAATCGTTGTAATCTTTCATCACCTGCGGGTAAATATCTTCGTGGGTGCCCATTACGTCAAAGCAGAGGTTGCGGATGTAAAAGCGTTGACCGGTGTGGATTTTGTAGGTGGGTATATCTGTATTTGCAAGCATTTTGAACAGCTTGCGTGAGAGGAGCACCTCTTCCGTTGACCAGAATTTGCTGTTTTCATTGGTGTCGGGGATGAGGTTTGAGTATATTCCCTCAATAACCGTGTCGTGGCGGTTGTACCTGAGGAAATCCATAAACTTTGATATGTGGTCGGAGTGCGCGTGGGTGAGCAGCCAGCCGTTGACAACAACCTTCTGTCCTTCAGGTGTGCGCTTGCGCATAAAGTTGTAGATTCTGTCGTTGTCGTTGAACTGCATATAGTGGCCGCTGTCAACTACAAAGAAGCTGTAGTCGGGGCACTGGATAAGCAGGCACATTCCGCAGTCGATAAGAGCCTGGTCGCTTTCGAATGCGTAGAATACCGTGTCTGTCTTTCTTTCGCAGCTTTGCTCCTCAAAGCAGGGGAGAGGTGTGTTTTCGTTTGTAGCAACGCGCAGTATGCCATCGCAGGGTGTGTAGAATGCGTTGATTGTAACCGCGCCGCGCAGGCAGGTGTAGAGGTTGCCGTTGTTATCTGTCTGCTGTAACAACTCAAAGCCGTCAGATAAAAGAGAGCTTATCCATTCTTCGTATTGAACTTTGTCAACGTTGCGGTAAAGGCGCATAAAACAGCCTTCGCGGCAATCATAGTCGGCGTGATCTGCGTTTTGGCGAAACTGTCTGAATTTATCGAAAATCATAGCCTGTTCTCTCCTTGAAAAAAGGCAAGGTAAATCTTCACCTTGCCTTGATGTGTTATTACTCTTCGTCGGGGTTTTCCCAGTTGTGCCAGACTTCCTGGACGTCATCATTGTCTTCGAACATTTCAAGCATTTTTGTCATGTTCTTGATGTCATCTTCGCTGGTGAGCGTGGTATATGTTGAGGGAACGTACTGGACCTCAGCAACAACGAAGCTGTAGCCTGCTGCCTCAAGTGCGTCGCGTACTGAGCCAAGGTCGTTGGGCTCTGTGCGTACTTCAAATACGTTCTCGTCCTCTGTGATGAAATCTACTGCGCCTGCTTCAAGTGCAGCTTCCATCAGAGTCTCTTCGTCAACATCCTCTGCTTCTATGAGGATAACACCGTAACGGCTGAACATGAAGGAAACGCAACCGCTCTGGCCCATGTTTCCGCCGTACTTGTCGAAATAGTGGCGAACGTCGCCTGCAGTTCTGTTGCGGTTATCTGTGAGTGTTTCTACGATAACTGCGATACCTGAGGGACCGTAGCCTTCGTACATGATGGACTCGTAATCGGCGCCGCCTGCTTCGCCGCTTGCTTTTTTGATGATGCGGTCGATGTTGTCGTTGGGGACGTTAGTAGCCTTAGCTTTTGCGATAATGTCCTTGAGCTTTGAGTTTGATGCGGGGTCGGGACCGCCGTCACGAACTGCAACAGAAATCTCTCTGCCGATTTTTGTGAATACCTTCGCACGTGCGCCGTCTGTCTTTTCTTTCTTGCGCTTAATCGTGCTCCATTTGTTATGTCCTGACATTAAAATTCACCATTCCTTGTTTGTGAAACTAAATTATCTTATGTATTGTATCATAAGTAGCCGAATATTTCAACACCGAAAATCATTTTTATTCAATGGTAAAAAGAAAGTTAACTGAGTGTAGTTTGTGTTGACAGGTAAAGTAACGGAATGTTATATTATAAATAGCTGTAAGTAAATTTTTTAGGAGGTGCTTTTATGAACGTCAGAAAAAGTATATGCATTGTTATGGCGTTGATCCTGGCTGTGTCGGCGTTTGTTTTTTCATCTTCAGCTGAAGATGAAAAGCTTTACAATTCGATTAAAAGAATTGCAAGCATAAGTGCTACGGATAACGATAATTATGCATTCGAGTTGCTGTATGACAGAGGCTACACAAGCACTATTACAACTGTTCAGAATCCTGACGGTACATTTTGCCTTTGCGTTGTTATGTCTGACGGTTCACTCAGTATTATCGAGCTTAACAGCGATTATACTGTCAGAAATACGGTTGCTGTTCCGCTGGAGCTGTCAACCTTCCTTGCTTTCTGTAAGGGCAATGACGGCACTTATTATCTTCTCTTCAATCAATATCTCGAGATTGAAACGCGTAATGATACGGCGCTGAGAATTATTAACGTTGATCAGAACGGTAAGAAGCTGCGTTCGCTTGATATCAGCGGTATGGGCACAGGTTCATGGCTCGGTATCGCCGGATATAACTGCGGTAACAATGCTTTAACAGCAAACGGAAACTATCTCACAGGCTATATTGCAAGGGATATGTTTCCTGTTGTAACCAACCCGATTACCGGCAAGGATGAATTTAAAGACGGCGGTACGATTCATCAGGCTTCATATGCTTTTGCAATTGATCTTGAAACCTTTGTTCAGCAGGAGGTTGTTGATTCCACCGTTATTCCTTATGCCAGCCACTCTTTCCATCAGCTTATTCTCAAAGACGGTAACGATTTTCTTTACGTTGACCGATGTGATGCGGAACCCCAAAGATCATATCACCTTACCAAAATGTCCGGAGGACTTCAATGGAAGGAACTGCGCGAGGGCAATTCTTTCATTTTTAAAGGACCGTATGCACGTAACTACACATACGGTCAGCTTGCGGGTGTAGTTCGCAAAGGTAACAAATATCTTCTTATCGGCTCATACGAAAACACCACAAGCTCGCTTGACAGGTCTGCGGCAAATATCTTTGTCCAGAAGTTTGACGTCAACACACTCGCTTCCGATTCTCCGCTCTATCTGACCTCATACAGCGGTACCGAGAGTGATGCGGACGGCTATGAGGGCGTCAGAAATCCCAAAGCCATTGAAATTGATAACGGCTACATAGCTGTTCCTTATATGCTTTGCAACCCCAAAGCGCAAGTGTCACAGATGCGGGTTCTTCTTATGAACGGCAACGGTGAAGTTATCTGGGATAAGGCTGTTGAGGACAGCAGTGATAATCCTGCGATTCCGAAAACAGGTCAGGTTTATTTTGACAGCGCAACACAGAGCATTGTGTGGTTCACGGTTGTCAATAAAAAGCTCATTTCCAACAGCATCTGCATTGATGTTCTCGAAGCGGAGGAGACAACCTCAAAGCAAGAGCAGACAACAGCTCCCGAATCACCGTCTGTTCCTGATTTCGGTGAAACCACAACTCAAGCAACCACAACTCAAGTAACTACAACCAAGCCCGTTACGCAGCCTAATATAACCGTACCCGAAACATCTGCACCTGCAGAAAACACAACTGCACCGCAGAATCCGCCCCAGCAGGGACGTTCTTTCTGGGATATGATTGTTGACTTCTTCGTGGGCATTTACAACTTCTTTGTTTCGCTTTTCACATAAGCATACCTAATCAAAAAGGACTTGCATCCATTATGCAAGTCCTTTTATTTTTCTGCTATTTTGTTGAGTGCGTCTGCAATGCTGTAAAGCTCCTCAGCACGTACAGGATCGGCACATCTCATATTTCCTGCATCGCGTACAAACCGGTCAGACAGTCTGAGCAAGTATTCCTTTGCCAACGACGATTTGCACGAGGGTATTTCACCGTAATATTCATATTTTTCAGGGTAAGAACGTTCTTTACCGTCAAAATATACGCTCATTATGCAGTATAATCTGCCTGCGTCTTCACAGATTTCTTCTTTTTCTATGTAATATCCGTTCTTCATCAGATATTCACGAAGAGTTTCGCTGTGGCTTTGCGGCTGAAGCACAAGGTGCTTTTCCTCATCTTTGAGCCACTGAGCTTTTTCGATAAGTTCAGATATAAGTATTCCGCCCATACCTGCTATTATTATGTCATCCGCTTCGTCGGGACTTACCTTGTCAAGACCGCTGGCAAGGCGCAGCTGAATCCTGTCGCT
>JAFOBC010000397.1 GCA_017382015.1 Clostridia bacterium | reverse complement strand
TATGTTCCAGCATATTCCGATGTCTGAAATTGATGACTGTGTTGAAGAATGCAGCTGTGACGTTGAGGGCGCTGTAAGGTTGTATGACGAGGATAAGTATATCCGACTCAAGCCCGAGAAGGTTAACAGCGGCAGACTGTATGAGCCTACACCGGGCTGTAAGGCAAACTACGGTCAGTTTGATGCTGTTAAGCAGCAGGGTGACGTGCTTGCGGTGGTATACGGACACCATCATATGAATATGTTTGATATTACACACGAGGGTGTGCGTATGATTCAGACTCCCGCAGCTTCTTTCCGTTGCTACGGTAACAGCTTGCGCGGTGTGCGTGTTTTCGATATTGACGAAAAAAATCCCGATACTTTCACAACTGAGCACTATACTTATTTTGACCTTATGGGCAAAACACCTACGTCAATGCTCACTTACTTTATCGATGCGGACGATTTGGAGAAACCCAGACGTGCAGCTATCGGCGCAGCAGCGTCTGTCGCTGCTGTCGGCGTAACAGCTTTTGTAATAAAGAAGTTAAAAAAGTAAATGTTAATGAAGTGTAAAAAGATAAAAATTATTGACAAATTTTACAAAAGGTCTTGAAATTTCCGAAAAATTCGTTAGAATAGATTTTAGCACTTGAGGTTATCGAGTGCTAAAACGAGTCAGTAATACTTTTCAGGAGGAGAAATAAATGAATATCAGACCCCTTGCAGACAGAGTTGTCGTTAAGGCATCAGCTGTTGAAGAAACAACAAAGAGCGGCATCATCCTTGCAGCATCAGCTCAGGAGAAGCCTCAGTACGCAGAGGTTGTTGCTGTAGGTCCCGGTGGCGAGGTTGACGGCAAGAGCGTTGAAATGTACGTAAAGGTCGGCGAGAAGGTTATCGTCGGCAAGTACGCAGGCACCGAGGTTAAGCTCGGCAATGAAGAGTACACAATTGTACGTCAGAGCGACATTCTCGCAGTTATTGAATAATTATCAGGAGGAAATGGAAAATGGCAAAGCAGATCATTTACGGTGAAGATGCCCGCAAGGCTCTTCAGGCGGGTATAGATAAGCTCGCAGATACAGTTAAAATCACACTCGGCCCCAAGGGCAGAAACGTAGTTCTCGACAAGAAGTACGGCGCACCCCTTATCACAAACGACGGCGTTACAATCGCTAAGGAAGTTGAGCTTGAGGATCCCTTTGAGAACATGGGTGCTCAGCTTGTCAAGGAAGTTGCTACAAAGACAAACGATGTAGCAGGCGACGGTACAACAACAGCTACTCTTCTCGCTCAGGCACTTGTTCGCGAGGGCCTCAAGAACGTTACCGCAGGTGCAAACCCGATGGTAGTCAAGAAGGGTATCAAGCTTGCAGTTGAGGCTGCAACAGCTGCTGTCAAGGCAAACTCCAAGCCCGTTACAAGCTCTGCAGATATCGAGATGATTGCTACAATCTCTTCTGCCGATGCTGATATCGGTAAGATTATTGCAGATGCAATGGAAAAGGTTTCTGCAGACGGTGTTATTACTGTTGAAGAGAGCAAGACAGCTGTTACTGATTCCGATATCGTTGAAGGTATGCAGTTTGACCGTGGCTACATCTCTCCCTATATGGTAACAGATACCGATAAGATGGAAGCTGTTATTGATGACGCTTACATCCTTATCACAGATAAGAAAATCTCCAACATTCAGGAGATTCTTCCTCTCCTCGAGCAGATTCTCAACGCAGGCAAGAAGCTTGTAATCGTTGCTGAGGATCTTGAGGGTGAGGCTCTTTCCACAATCCTTGTCAATAAGCTTCGCGGCACGTTCACTTGCGTAGGTGTCAAGGCTCCCGGCTTTGGTGACAGACGTAAGGAGATGCTCCGTGATATCGCAACTCTCACAGGCGGTGAGGTTATCACAGAGGAGCTTGGTCTCGAACTTAAGGATACACAGATTACACAGCTCGGTCGTGCACGTCAGGTCAAGATCTCCAAGGAGAACACAATTATCGTTGACGGTGCAGGCGATAAGGAGCAGATTGCAGCAAGAGTTGCACAGATCAGAACTCAGATTGGCACAACAACATCCGATTTCGACCGTGAGAAGCTTCAGGAGCGCCTTGCAAAGCTTGCAGGCGGTGTTGCGGTTATCCGCGTCGGCGCAGCTACAGAAACTGAAATGAAAGAGAAGAAGCTCCGTATTGAGGATGCTCTCGCAGCTACAAAGGCAGCTGTTGAAGAGGGTTGCGTAGCAGGTGGCGGCGTTGCTCTTATCAATGCTATCCCGGCTGTCGAGGCTCTTCTGGACACAACAGACGATGCTGACGTTAAGACAGGTATCAAGATTGTTCTTAAGGCTCTTGAGGCTCCCGTTCGTCAGATTGCTGCAAACGCAGGTCTTGAAGGCAGCGTTATCGTTAACGAAATCCGTTCAAGCGGCAAGCTCGGCTACGGCTACAACTTTGCAAGTGACGGTTATGTTGATATGGCTCAGGCAGGTATCCTTGATCCTACAAAGGTTACCCGTTCTGCTCTCGAGAATGCTTCCTCCGTTGCAGCAATGGTGCTCACAACAGAGTCTCTCGTTACAGATAAGCCCGACCCCCAGGCTGATGCAGCAGCTGCAGCAGCAATGGCAGCTCAGGGCGGCGGAATGTATTAATCCGACACAAAAATGAATTCAAACGACCCATACAGCAAATCTGTATGGGTCGTTTTTTGCTTTGAAAGCCCGGCAGATCTATTTTTATCATTAATTACCATTATTATTTTACGCTTTGCGGCACAAATTATATCTGCGGCTTTAAATCTTACTTTCCTCTCTGGAGGTGAGTTATGCAAAGAGCGATTAAATTTGTCAGTGTTTTGGTTTCTTTATTTTGCGTTGTTGTTTTTTGTTTTGTCGGTTACGGTACAGCTTTTATTCCCGATTCTTACGTTGCTGTTGATGTGAACGCTGCCGATACGGGCAGTGCGCTGTTTACCTGCAGGTGCGAGTCGGATGTTGCCTTGGCTGACAGCGACGGATATGCAAAAAGCTATCCTGCGCAAATCAAGCTTTTTAATGCAATCCCCGTCAAAAATTCGACTGTTACGGTGGTTCACCGGCGTTATGTTACCCTTGGCGGAAACGTATTTGGTCTGCGTATTTTTGCAGACGGTGTGATTGTAACGGGTGTCGGCACGGTTTCGTCGGAAGGAACTGATGTCGCGCCGGCAAAAAAAGCAGGCATAAAGCAAGGCGATATAATCAGAAAAATCAACGGCACTGCAGTGACCTCCAATCACGATATTTCACAGCTCGTTGAGAATAGCTCGGGTAAGTCGATGAGTGTGGAGCTTTTACGGGACGGAAAGACAAAGAACGTTACGGTTGAGGCGGCAAGAGATACTGCGGATGGCAAGTATAAGCTTGGTATGTGGGTGCGCGATTCATCCGCAGGCGTCGGCACGGTCACTTTTGTCGATAACGAAACCGGAACGGTCGCAGGCCTCGGCCATGCGATATGCGACACAGATACGGGTGATATAATGCCGCTGAGAAGCGGAGATATTCTTGATGTCATCATCCGCGGCTGTGTTAAAGGAACATCCGGAACGCCGGGTGAATTATGCGGCATATTCGGCAGTAAAACTCTGGGTGAGCTTTATATGAACGGAGCAACCGGAGTTTACGGTGTTGTAGCCGAAAAGGACAGCCGCGCCCCCAAAATCCCCGTTGCGTTGTGCAGCGAGGTTGAAACGGGCAAAGCGCAGATTGTATGCACTGTCGACGGCGGTGAAGCGGAGTATTTTGATATCGAAATAACAGCTGTTCATCGCGGTGAGGGTGAAGAGAAGAATATGGTGATTAAAGTAACCGACAGTGATTTGCTCGCTAAAACAGGCGGTATAGTGCAGGGCATGAGCGGAAGCCCGATTGTACAAAACGGTATGCTTGTCGGTGCTGTAACACACGTTTTTGTCAATGACCCTCAGCAGGGCTACGGGATTTTTGCGGAAACGATGCTTTCCACCGCGCGGGAGCTTGAAGAGATGCTTTCCCGTGATGCAGCCTGAATAAACCGAACACGCACTGATTATGAAGCCGCATCGGTGCGTTTAAAAAAGCAGCCATATCCTGCGCGGATATGGCTGCTTGTGTTATATTATTGTTTATTTGCCGATGATGAGGAGTATGAGGTTATAGATGATTCTGATAGGAGCAAGAATAACCATCAGCCAGTTGGGGATACCTGCTGTAACGGTAACTGTGCACTCGTCTGTGTAGAGACCGTCTTCTGTTATGATGGTGATTACTGCTGTGCCTTCTGCAACACCTGTAACGTTGCCTTCTTCATCAACCGTTGCAACCTCGGGATTGCTGGATACAAAGTAAACCTTTGAGTTTGTGGGTGCGCGGTCAGCAGGAGCTGTTTCAAATGTGTAAGTAAGAGCAACACCTTCGTTAGCTCTGAATGTAGCTGTGCGCTCGTTTAATTTTACACCCGTAACAGATGTGTAGTTATCCTCTACAACAACAAGTACTTTGCGGTAAACAGTTGTGCCCTCGATTGTTGCGGTAAGTGTTGCTGTGCCGCTTCTTACTGCTGTGATTTTGCCGTCGGGTGTTACGGTTACAGCGTCGCTGCTTGATGACCATACAACGGTTGCATCCTTAACATTTGTTGTTGCAACGATTGTTCTTTCTGCACCTACACCGAGGCAGAGGCGGTAAGCATCGCTTGTGTCATAATAGGGCTCAAGGAAGATGTCAGCAGCTTTAACATTGATTGTGCATGTAGCTGTTGCTTCAACGTCGGAACCGTAGTACATAACAGCCTGAACCTTTACTGATGTGTCTGTTTTGAAGGTGCCGTTGTTCATCTTGATTGTAACAAGACCGTCCTTATCAACAGAAGCAACGTCATTTTCATTTATCTCGGTTGCAGGATCATCAACAACTCTCCAGAAAATGTTGAGGTCTTTGATGATGCTGTCGGGATGCATATTGAACATGAGCTGAAGTGTATCACCTACGAAGAGGTCAGCCGCTCTGTGGTTGAGGCTTCCGTAGATTTCTTCTTTGAGTCCGTCGCAAACAGCAGAGAACTTGTACTCTGCAACAACAACTTCGTTCTCGATACCGTCTTCAGGCTCGTTGCCGTCTGTGGGCTCGTTGCCGTCTGTGGGCTCGTTGCCGTCTGTGGGCTCGTTGCCGTCTGTGGGCTCGTTGCCGTCTGTGGGCTCGTTGCCGTCTGTGGGCTCGTTGCCGTCTGT
>JAFOBC010000396.1 GCA_017382015.1 Clostridia bacterium | reverse complement strand
TCATCAAAAAGAACTACGGAGTAGGGTTTGCGGCGCACGCGCTCGGTCAGCTGACCGCCCTCATCATAGCCGACATAACCCGGAGGTGAGCCGACAAGACGGGAAACTGTGTGCTTTTCCATATACTCTGACATATCAAACCTTATCATCGCATTCTCATCGCCAAACATTGAAGCAGCAAGCGACTTGCAAAGCTCGGTTTTGCCGACACCTGTAGGGCCGAGGAAGATAAATGAACCCGTCGGGCGCTTAGGATCTTTAAGACCTACTCTGCTGCGGCGCATTGCACGCGCGACCGCGCTGACAGCCTCATCCTGTCCGACGATTCGTTCGTGAAGCTCAGACTCCATATTGAGAAGCCTGCTGCTCTCTTCCTTAGTCAGTTCAACAACGGGTATACCCGTCCAACCTGCTACAATCTGCGCAATCTCGTTTGCAGTAACTTCACCTGCAAGACCGGAACTGCGACGGTGCCAGTTTTCCTTTTCTTCACGCAGTTTCAATTCAGCTGCACGTTTTTTGTCGCGAATGGTTGCGGCGTGCTCAAAATTCTGCGAATTGATTGCAGAAGAAAGCTCAATAAGAAGAGCGTTGATATCTTCTTCAAGAGATTTTATTTCGGGCGGAGCTGTAAAGGCACTAAGCCTTACGCGAGATGCCGCCTCGTCAATCAGATCAATTGCCTTATCGGGCAAAAACCTGTCACCAATATAGCGTGTTGACATCTTGACAGATGCAACAATTGCCTCGTCAGTTATCTTTACCTTATGGTGAGCTTCGTATTTATCGCGAAGACCCTTGAGGATTTCTATTGCTTCCTCCTCGCTCGGCTCGCCTACAGTTACGGGCTGAAATCTTCTTTCAAGCGCGGCATCCTTTTCGATATGCTTTCGGTATTCTTCGATGGTAGTAGCGCCGATTACCTGCAGCTCACCTCGCGCAAGCGAAGGTTTGAGGATATTTGCCGCATCAACAGCACCCTCTGCAGAGCCTGCGCCGATAAGCGTGTGAACCTCATCGATGAAAAGAATCACATCACCGCATTTGGTAACCTCTTCCAACGCTGTTTTGATTCGCTCTTCAAAATCGCCTCTGTATTTTGTGCCTGCAACCATACCGGTCAGGTCAAGCGAAACAATACGCTTGCCGCCGAGAGTTTCGGGCACTTCACCCGAAGCAATTCTGACCGCCAGGCCCTCGGCAATAGCGGTTTTGCCTACACCCGGCTCACCGATAAGACAAGGGTTATTCTTTGTTCTGCGGGAGAGAATCTGGATAACGCGCTCTATCTCCTTATCTCTTCCTATTACAGGATCGATCTTATTCTGCAGCGCATACGCGGTAAGATCCCTGCCGAATTGATCGAGCGTGGGCGTAACGGATTTTGCTGTTTTTTCGCCCGTCTTACCTTTGGACTGTCTGCCCTCGTTGCTATTAACTCCAACAGCCTTTACGACATCGCTGAGCACATCCGATGCCTGAACGCCCAGTTTGCTGAGTATGCTTATCGCACAGTTTGAACCTTCCTTTAATAGTGATATGAGCAGATGCTCTGTGCCCGTATAGTTGTGACCCATTGAACGGGCCGATACGATTCCGAGCTCAATAATATATTTGAGCCTTGGTGTAAAATCATCCGGCACAAGCACGGTAGGCGTGCCGACGCCTATTGTGCTCTTAAGTGCGTCATCAACCGCCTGTGAGGTTACACCCTTTGAATTGAGAGCAATGCAGGCAACACCGCCGCCACTTCTGAGCAAGCCTGCAAGCAGATGCTCACTGCCGACATAAGTGTGTCCCATACTCTCTGCAACTTCTATTGCGCCGTTAAGCGCTGCATTGGCTTTTTCGGTAAAGCCTGTAAATTTATACATATAAAATCATTACTCCTTCCACAAAGTTCTGATTTACAGTAATGCCTCTCTTACCGCCTTGGCGCGCAGTTCATCACGCTGAGCAGCATCAAGATTTCTGCCCTCTCTGGCGTTTATTGTAGCAGGCTGCATATCCACCATCAGCTCGCTGAGTTTTTCCATGCTGACCTCAATTATGCCCTGAGCCGCACCGAGGCGCACAAGGGAAGCTAACTGCAT
Organism: Clostridia bacterium; assembly: GCA_017382015.1. GTDB lineage: Bacteria > Bacillota > Clostridia > Oscillospirales > Acutalibacteraceae > UBA8612. The sequence goes on along the minus strand of JAFOBC010000396.1, from coordinate 13,428 downwards.
AAACTCTTCTCCGCTGAGAAGCCTTGCACTTTTCAGTATGCCCAGTGCCCTGAAAATTTTATCCTCCCAGACGGGATTTTTAACCATCTGCCCTCTTATTGCAAGCTCCTGGGCAACAAGCTGCTGAGCGATTGATTTGAGATTATTAAGTGCTGTTTCTTCGCTGATACCGAGTGTTACCTGATTGCTCAGCTGATACATATCTCCGCTAGGAGATGAACCTTCGCCGTATGCGCCGCGGATTGTAAGACCGAGCTTTGAAACAGTTGCGGCAATTTTGGTTATCTGACCGCTCTTGCCAAGACCCGGCAGATGAAGCATAACTGATGCTCTCATCGCTGTGCCGAGATTTGTCGGGCACTGAGTAAGGAAGCCGATACGCTCATCAAAAGCCGGCTGCAGTTTTGATGAGAGAGCATTATCAAGGCTGTCTGCACGCTTATACGCGCTATCCAGCGCAAGACCTGCCTCCATAACCTGAAGCCTTACGTGATCCTCTTCACAGAGCATAATGCTTACCGATTCATCTTCTGAAAGCAACAGCGCTCTGCCGTTGACGGAGCTTGCAAACTCCGGGCTGATAAGGTGCCTTTCCGCCAGAGATATCGCCTGCGCTCTGGTCAGGCTCTCCATCTCAATATAGCTGAGATCCTCATCGCAACCACCGAGCAAAGCATCGCGCACAAGCTCATTAACCTGTTTCTTGCCCGCAGCATCAAGCTTTGCAGGGAAGGGATATTCCTCAAGATTGCGCGCAAGCCTTATGCGTGTGCTGACAACAACCTCGCTCTTTTCACCGCTGCCTATATACCACTTGCTCATACGTTTTCGCCTCCTTCAATATCTCTGATTTCATCGCGGAGCTTTGCAGCAAGCTCAAACTCCTGCTTTTCGACAGCTTCGCCGAGCTTTAGTTTAAGCTGTGCAATGCGCTCCTCTTTTGTGGGTTCTTTTTTCTCCTCGTGCACGGTTTCAATTTTTTTGCCCGAGTGCACTGCTCTGCCGTGGATACGTTCAAGTGAGGGCGCAAGCTTTTCAAAGAAAATCCTGTAGCATTCGGCACAGCCCACCTGACTGTCACGAACGATATCATTGAACGAGTTGCCGCATTTAGGGCAACGTGTAACCTTGGAGCCGATTGATTTTCTGCTGACATCACCGAGCAAATCACCAAAGAAATCGCTCAGGCTTAAGGGGGCAAAGCCCGAAAACATATCCGTAAACCCGAGTTCGCCTGCGCACTGTGCGCAAAGATGATGCTCTGTTGTATCACCGTTGACAACACGCTTGATGTGAGTTGTCGCCTGTGCTTTTCCGCAATTCTGACATACCATAACTATACTCCTCCTTATTAACTGACGATTATATTGTTTGCAGCAGCATCTGTTTGAATACCGCCGCTCTGACTATATCTCTCTGTTGTGCCGACAGCTCACGGTAACAGCCGTCAAGCACCGCCGCCAACATAATTTTGGCCGCTTGCGCCGAAATTATATCGGCATTTACAAGATTGATTATATGCGCACGCGCCGTACTTTCATCAATTGATGTGCCGATGTGATTGACAACGTGCATAACAAGCGCACCCGGTTTGCTGTGAGTTGCACGCGTTATACGGATGTAACCGCCGCCGCCGCGTCTGCTTTCAACAATGTAACCCTGCTCGGGTGTAAAGCGCGAAGATATGACGTAGTTTATCTGGCTGGGCACACAGCCGACCATCTGCGCCAGCTCGTTACGCTGCATCTCTGCGCTTCCGTCCGCCTCCAGCATATCCATAATAAGCTTTGCGATAGTGTTGCTGATATTCACTCCGCTCACTCCTTTTCAAATTTGACTTTGACTTTCTTTGACCTTGATTGTATTTTAACCGATTTTGAATCCCACGTCAAAGGTCAATAAAAGTCAAACCTGTTTCGTTTTTCGCTGAAATATGAAAATAGCTCTCTTTTTCTCGCATTTTCTTCATTTTACTAAAACTTTGACCTTGTTTGACCTTTTATCAAAAGTCAAACACCGCAATCCCCAAAAAGGAACTGCGGTGTTATCACATTATCTCAAAATTCAGGCTTTTTGTTATTTGCTGATGCGTTTACGCAGGATAAGCGCAAGAGCGCCGGAACCGCCAAGCGCCGCAAGAGCAACAGCTGTTACACCAAATGATGCACCCGTATCGGGGATTATGCTCTCGGCATCATTTTCGCCATTTTCATTATTTCCGTCGTTTTCAACGTTCTCGTTGTTCTCATTACCCTCGCCGTTTTCAACGCTCTCGTTATTCTCAACATTTGTCTCAGATTCAGCAGGCACGGTTGTTACCGGCTTGGAGGAATTGCCGCCGAAAATAAGATTGTTGAGCCAGTCGAGAAGATCGCTTGATGCGAGACCGTTGATGATATCAGCGTAGCCAAGGCCCATCTCCTCGAGCTTCTCATAGATAGCGTCTGCATATGCAGGGATGTCTGTAAACGATTCAACCCTAGGAAGTCCGAGCGCCTCATTGATATCATTGAGCGCATCCTTCACCTCGTTGAGATCTATTTTGCTGAGAAGGCTGATAATCAGCGCGATTACGTCATCCTCGTCGGGTGCCTGAGAAGACTGCTCCTCTGATGACGGCTCTTCGGTAACCGCTTCACTTGTAGATTCCTCAGAAGGTGATTCCTCTGATACAGCCTCACTTGTATACTCCTCTGAAGGTGATTCCTCTGATACAGCCTCACTTGTAGACTCCTCTGACGGTGACTGTGCAGTTGTGTTTTCCTGCGACGGCTCATTCCCGCCGTTGACGGCAAACGCTGTCACACTGAGTGAAAAGCACATTGCCGCAGCAACCATAACTGCAATAAATTTTTTGATGTTCATTTACGTGTTCCTTTCCTTGTTAGATTTGTCTGAAACTCTTTCATTCGACAAATAAATACTAACATCCGACACAGCGCACGGTCAACGCACAAATAATGGAAAGAGCGCCTGACGGAACCGCCGGGCGCTCTCTTGAATTATGAATCAGTCCAGAAGTGTTACTGTACCTGCATTATACTCCCACGGCTCAAAACCGATATCGAGTGCAGGGCTGTTTGTTGCAAGGGTGAAGTCACGGTTTGCGGCATCCTTGAAGAGCGGATCTGTGAAGACACCGTTGTTGTAATAGCCTCTGCCTACCATTAACGGAATGCTTTTTCTGTCAAACAGAGACATTGAATAACCCGAAATTACGTTACCGCCGTTTTTATAATCCCAATAGAGATTTGCGTTATCGACAAACCAGTCTGATTCTATGGTACGGGCATACATCATTGAGTTATCGGTAACCAGAATATTATTCTCAAGGAATAGTGAATTGTGCTCTTCGTGTCTGCTGATTATAAAAGCACCCTCACCGCCGAAAGCGAATATATTGTTTGTGACGGTGTTATCCTTGCCGTAGTGCTGATGGAAGGTCTGCGATGAGCAATCATAAACGAGATTCTTCTCAACAAGTATGCCGCTCGAGCCTTCATCGAGGTAAATACCCCAGCCGCCGTAGCCGTACTCACCCTCATCACAACCAACGTTATAGATAACGTTGCCTGAAATAACGGTATCGGGCTGAATGCCGAGAGTATAGATACCGCCCATATCGGAGAGCCAGCCATTGCCGATATTGTAGATAAGGTTATCGCAAATTTTTATGTTGTTGGTGGGGTTATCGCTGTAGCCCCAGTTCCAGCCGACGGAAATACCTGTATACCAACCGTCGTGAATTTCGTTGTTTGAAAGCTCGCAATCAACCGCGTGAGTGAGAAGAATGCCTATAGCATTGTTAAAAATTCTGCCATAATTGCTGATATGGCAATCGGTGACATTAATATTCTGTGTGGTTGCAGGAACAACGAAATCACCGTGAATGAAAACAGCATTTGCACCGATTTCGTTGAAACGGCAAGCTGTAATGTTACAATCCTTGGAAGCAGCATCGAACTTAACAGCTGTGTATGAAATATTCTCAAAACGGCAATCGGTAAAATCAATACCTGAGCAAGCCGAAATATAAACAGCAGCAGGCACCTCAAACGCCGCCTGAGGATGAGGGCCGCCGTATTCGATATTATCGTAAGCAGGGTGAGAAACAAACATGTCCCGACCAAAGAAAGTGCCGTCGATTCGCTCCCAATCGGTATTTTCGAAGTTGATTCCTTGGAAAGAAATATTCTCAGCACCGCTCATTCTTATGAGCTGCTCACAGCCGCCCGCATAAAGCACCGTATTTTCTGCCGTATCGCCTTCCTGAGGCACATAATAGAGTTTACCCTCCGTACGATCGAGATACCATTCTCCGGGCAAAGAAAGTGCTTCTCTGACATTTTCAAACACATAGTTATCGTCAACTCTTATAGTCATTGACGAAATCTTGGACGTTTCAATTCTGCCGGTAGACATATCAACAGAGCGAAGCGGCAAAAGCTCATCACACCAGAAGTGCATAAGCCTTACGTCAACGTCGCTAACATTTGCAAAATCGATCAAATCTTCCGTATGAGCACCAAAAGCTACCGTATGGGTGAAGAATTCGGGAGACCAGTCAGACGGAACGCCCTCACCTTCAAAAGGATCTGCAACCTTAAGCACACCCTGCTTGGGGTAGTTTGAGCGTGAGAGGCGCTTGCCATCTTTGAAAAGTGAACGAAAATAATCGTCTTCGCTGTCAACAGCAACGTCTGTAACAAGTGCATCCACACCGTTTATCTGCGTGTGTTGCCAATTACCGCTGATTTCTTTTGAACCGGAGAAAGCAACATCTTCACCGGGATATGATCGGTAAACTACGTTTGGGCAATCGCTTGAATCGAAAACAAGTGTATCGTCAATAACATATACGCCCTCACGAAGCCATACGGTGACAGCACCGCAATCAGCTCCCTTGAGCGCTTTAATCTTCTCTTTAGCGGCATATACCGTGCGCAGAGGATTATCAAGTGTACCCTCAGCGCTGTCATCGCCCCTCGGTGATACAACGATATCGTATTCACCCGGCACAAACTCGCCCTCATCAAAAGCTGACTTTTCGGTTTGATTTACCTCGGGGAATTCAGGGACTATTGACGGCTGAGAAAAAATCGCCGTAAACATAGTTGCAATTGAAGCGAAGAAAGCAACAATTCTGGCAAAAAAAGCGTTCATAAACATCACCCTCATTTTTGTTATTAAAGCGATTATAGCACGGAGCAAAAGTTTGTTCAACTTATTTTTCATCTATTCTATTGACAAATACGCTTTTTTGAATTAAAATATCAAATGCTGTTATTTATCAGCGCAAGTTAATATGCGGGTATGGCAGAATTGGCAGTTTCCGTCCGAGCGCCGCCAGTGGCGGATGAAGCAAGGAACGGAAAGGCGCAGCGGTCAAAATTCGGCGAGCGAACAGCGAACAACGAATTTTGGGCACCGCAAGAGTCACGCGAAACGCGGATGCCATACCACAAACAAGTTAATATGCGGGTATGGCGGAATTGGCAGACGCGTTAGATTCAGGTTCTAATAGTTGCAAGGCTGTGCAGGTTCAAGTCCTGTTACCCGCACCACGACGACTGGACTTTGATTTCAAAGTCCAGTTTTGTTTTTTTATTGTTGATTTTCATATCGTAGAATTCTTCTTGACTTTTTGTGGTGGAATCGGATATACTATTTTTAGAGGTTGACGATTTTATGAGAGAAGTGTGTTTCGCACGAGGGACTTTGCCGTCAACCTCTAAATTTATATCATATGCTATAAAATCTTGACAGCGTTATGCATTGGTGATATGATTCTTGTGAGACCAAATCTTTCTCCCCAAAGGCGGCTTTTGCGCGCTGAGGGCTTCTGATAAGGTTTGGTTTCGTTTTTTTTTGAAAAAGCTATTAAATTATTATTTGTTTTGCTTTATAATGTCTTTGGTGGTTGTTGGCACGGATTTGACCGAGCCCCCCACCTTTTTTATTTATTGTAACAGTTTTGTTTTGCGATTTCGGGAGATTCTTTACTCTTTAAAAGGTATGATATATTCTGATTGCAGAGATAGCGTGTGGTAAAAATTTTTTATTTATTCGGATTTTCAATGCAAAACGGAACTTGATTCTGAATTGTATCAAAACCGTCCATCTTTGCCACGAAACAGCACCTACTTAGCGTGGGTGCTGTTTTTTTATATTCTACCGCCTTAAAACTGATTCGTTTCCAACCGATTCAACAGCAGCTTTACGAGCGATGATAAGGCTGAATCCGAGCGCTGTTTTACCAGAATTCTGTTGCTCTGCATCAGAAGCGATTATAACCCCATACTTACCGGCATAAAACCAAGCGTTAAAAACTTGCAGCTTATCTGCTGTTTTTGTGAGATTTTACAATTTCATCAACAAGACCGTATTCCAAAGCTTCCCCGGCGGAAAGAGTATAATCACGGTCACAATCCCTCTCTATTTTTTCATAAGGCTGATTTGTAGCCTCGCTTATAATTGTGTACAGCGTTTCCTTTGTTCTGCAAACCTCTTTTGCGGCAATGGCAAGGTCGGAAGCCTGCCTGTAGGAATCTCCGAGATTTGACAAGGGCTGATGAAGCATAACCTTGGAGTGCGGCAATATTTTTCTTTTGCCCTTTTCGCCTGACATAAGTATCATCGCGCCCATTGAAGCCGCCATACCGACACAGACAGTTGACACATCACAGCTTATCAGATTCATCGTATCAATCATTGACAAACCCGCAACAACACTTCCGCCCGGACTGTTGATATAGACAACTACATCCGCGCCGGAATCCTCCTGCTCCAATTTCAAAAGCGTAGTGTTGAAATGGAACGCCATATTAGATGTAATCTCACCGTTTATGTAAATTGTACGGGTGCCCTCCAGCAACGCCATTGAAACATTTATGCTTGAATCGCATTTTTCATTGTAAACTACTGACATATTGGTTTTACCCTCCTGTATTTATCGTCTGTGCAGCCGTATTTGAAAATACGACATAATATTCAGTGTACTTTTATTATATCGAACATATAATTTTTTTCAAGCAAATTGCAAATTTTAATATAATACTTTGTTCTTATGCACAACAAGAGCACGCAACTTGCAAGGCAAAGCGAATACTGTTTGCTTTTTTACCTTGCAGCCGCTTGAATCAGCCGTATATTTGTTATATAATTCTGATATTACATCCGCAAGGGAAGGAGAAAATATGAAGGTTATAACAGCTTGTCTCAACTCTAAATATGTTCACGCTTCACTTTCTCCTTGGTGCTTACTTGCCGGCGTGCGTGAATTTGCCAAAAATGAATATGACATTAGCGTAGCAGAAAGCACAATCAACGGCAGCACAGAAGAATTTGCCAAAAAAATCATCAGAGAAAATCCCGACATCGTGGCTTTTTCCTGCTACATATGGAACATTACAAAAACACTTGAAATTTGCAAAACGATAAAAGAAAGACACACTTGCAAAATAGTTCTCGGCGGCCCCGAGGTTGCGCACCGAGCGAAAGACGTACTGAAAAAATACGAATTTGCAGATTTTGTTCTTGCAGGTGAGGGTGAATGGACTTTCCCCGCTTTTCTCGACGGTATCAATGGCGATTTATCGCTTGTTGCAGGACTTACATACAGAGAAAAAAGCGAAATAATAACCGTACCCGAAAAAGAATACACCACTACTCCCCCATCCCCTTACAGCGAAGAATTTTTCAAAAGCCTTAACGGCAGAATAACATACATCGAAACAGCAAGAGGTTGCCCTTATCGCTGTGCCTTCTGCCTTTCGGGCCGATGCTCAACGCTGCGATTCTTCGATATAGAGAGAGTGAAAAAAGACATAATAAAGCTTGCTCAAAGCGGCACACAGACAGTTAAATTCGTTGACCGCACATTCAACGCAAACGCCGCAAGAGCCAACGAAATTCTGAACTTTATCAAAAAAAACTACGGCAAAGAGATACCGCAGGGTGTGTGCTTCCATTTTGAAATCGCAGGCGATATTCTTCAGGAAAGCACACTCGAAATTCTTTCGTCAATGCCTTACGGCGCAGTACAGCTCGAAATCGGTATGCAATCTTTCAACGAAGAAACGCTCAAAAAAATCAACCGCAAAACAAACACGACCAAGCTGATTCAGAACATCAAAAGGCTCATAGATTTCGGCAATATGCATATTCACATCGACCTTATTGCAGGGCTTACGGGTGAAGACTGCGACAGCTTCAAACGAGGGTTCAACACAGCATATTCACTAAAAGCACATATGCTGCAGATGGGATTTTTAAAGTTGCTTCACGGCGCGGATATGCGTGAAAAAAGCGAAGAATATCCCTGCACGTTCCATGGCGAGCCACCGTATGAAGTCACTTCGACACCGTGGCTTTCAGCAGAAGAAATCTGTATGCTCAAACGCTGTGAAGATGCGCTTGACAGGCTTTATAACAGCGGTCGCTTTCTGCTGACGCTCGAATATCTTACAGACGAAATCGGCATTACACCGTTTGACGTATTCAGCAGTTTCGGCGATGCGGTAAACGGCAGCAGAATGCGGCTTTCCGAATATGCAGAAAAGCTGTATGAATTCTTTGCCGACAAGTGCGACAAAGAAATACTCAGAGAAAAAATCCTGTGTGATTTACTCTGCTGTTCATCCTCCGTACAAATTCCCGACGTACTGAAAATCAAAGATCCGCTTTACAAAAAGGCTAAAAAATACTTCCTTGAAAACGTAGACAAAAACGTTAAAATTGCGGTTCTTTACTCGACAAATCAGATATTCACAGTCAACCAAAACAGCGTCAAAAACCTGCACAACAGGTATGAAGGTCAGCTTTACGATATTGATTACATACAAAAACAGCCCTGTTGCTGAGTGCAATAAGGCTGTTTTTTAATCTTATCTGAAATTGAAATAACCGAAACCGCACATTACTGTTGCAAGAAACCAGAAAAAAGGCTGAACGGTTGTGAGCGCGCCGAACGACACTATAAACTGCTTGAAGTTTTTTGCTTTTTTGCGTTTTTCTTTCACAACCGCAGGATGAAAAACAGCAGCAAACGTGAACAGAAGATAGCCGAAGCAATAGAAAATCCAAATCTCCCACAGCGTGATACCTCTGACGGCCTGAACGGCAATAATTGCCGCACCGATTAACGCCAGAACCACACGGATAAGTTTGATATGTTTATATTCGGCAAAGCGCTCAAGCGCATCGTGCTGAGCAACAACAAAATACATTGCAAAGGTGCACATAATGCCCGCCATTGTCACCGAGCCGAGCATTATCATACACAGCGGAGCTACCATATAGCACGGGCGCTCAAAAAGCTCAAGCGTATTGGAATCAACCGCTTTGCCGCCTTTTTTCCAAGGAATCACGAACAAAAACAGAGTGCATATCATCAGCGCACAAAGCGCCCACGAAAGCGCTGTATCAACGTTTTGCGGCAAAACGTGCCACAGCTCATCTGCCGCCTCTGTCTGCTCAAGATTCTTTGCGGCAAGCGGCCAACCAAGAGCAAAAGCCACGGCAATACCCAGGCCGTTGAAACAGCCCTGAATAAACTCCATTATCTTCCAACCGTCAATCATATGCTTCTCGCTGAACTTGCCGAACATACGCTTGCCGTTTCTCAGAGGATGGAGCTGCTTATCGAAAACAGTAATACCTATAACCCAGCCGACAGCACCTGCAACAGCGCCGCCTGCCCACAGCAGGATACCGAAAATATCGCGGCGGATAAGCATCAGCACAAGAAGCTCTGCCACAACCACAAGGTTGCGTCCCCACTCCTCACGGCTTCTTTCACAAAAACAGACCTTGGGCATTTTTCCGTTGTCGGGGTCGTAAGGTGTGTTAAAAACACGATAACCAATCTGCTGAAGAACGGGCACGAGCGCAAAAAAGATAACAAGATCGTACCATTTGTAAACAACACCGCTCATTGCAGAAAAGCTGACGCCCAAAAAGCCTGCGCCAAGTCCGCTCCATATTGAACCCTTGAAAGCGAGAGCAAGATAACCGAGAGACGGATTATAGCGAGGTTTATTATGCTCGATTATAAGCCCCATAGTTGAACCGTAAGGCTCTATACCGCCGTAGAAATAGCCAAGCGAGCAAGCGGCGGCAAACAAAAACACGTTTTGCATAAGAAGGTCGGAGCCTGTGTACCAAACACATATAACGCCCATCAGCACACCCGGCAGCATCGCGCCCTTTTCTCCGCCGATGGCATCGCCTCTGACTCCCCAGCCAAAGCACATGCACAGCATACTCGCGGCAATAAACAGCAATACGTTCTGAGTTTCCACGTTCAACCCTCTTTTCATATCTTTATGAGAACATATTACCGCCTCAACCTTGTTTTGTCAACGACAGCAAGGCGCCTTAATTCTTTTTCCGTAAAACATTTGCTTTATACTATATTGTAATTCGAACTGCCCTATGATAGAATAAACCCAAACTACAACACACAAGAGGTGTACGGGATGAAAAAATTTGTACAGGTTGGCTGCGGAATACGCGGCCTCGAAGGATATGCTGAGCCGATACTCAAAGAATTCCGCGAGCAGATTGAGCTTTGCGGCGTTTATGATATCAACCCGAAGCGCGCCGCACTTGTAAGCGAAATCGGCGGAGTTGACGTACCCGTTTACGATGACTTTGACAAGATGCTTGATACTGTCAGACCCGACACGGTTATCGTCACAACAAAAGACAGCATGCACGATTTTTACGTTATAAAAGCACTTGAAGCAGGCTGTGACGTAATTGTCGAAAAGCCGATGACAACAACCTTCGAAAAAGCCAATGCGATAAGAGAAGCAGAAATCAAATCCGGCAAAACTGTTACCGTTGTTTTCAACCTGCGTTATCTTCCGTTTTTTGCAAGGGTAAAAGAGCTGATGCAGCAAAAGGTTATAGGCGAAGTGCTCAGCGTGCATTTCGAGTGGCTGCTCGACACAGAACACGGTGCGGATTATTTCAGACGCTGGCACCGCAAGAGAGAAAACTCAGGCTCACTGCTCGTACATAAATCCACACACCACTTCGACCTTATAAACTGGTTCCTTGAGGATGACCCCGTTGCCGTCAACGCATACGGCTCAACAAGGTTTTACGGCCCGACGCGCGAAAACCGCTCGGAGCGCTGCCTCACCTGCCCTCACAAAAAGACTTGTGAATTTTACCTTGATATAAATCAGCCGCCGATGGACAAAATCTATCTCGCCTGCGAGGATGCTGACGGCTACTACAGAGACAGCTGTATCTTCTCTGAAGAAATCGATATTGAAGATTCAGTAAGCGTAAACGTACTTTACAAAAAAGGCGCTGTTATGAGCTACTCGCTAACAGCACATTCACCCTATGAGGGCCTGAGAATTGCCTTCAACGGCACAGACGGGCGCCTTGAATTCTGTAAGATGGACTGGAGATACCCCGACCTCGGTCAGGGTGTTAACAACGTTATCACAATATTCAACCGCAGAGGTGAAAAAATTGTGATTCACGCACCGCAGGACGGCCCCGGAGGTCACGGCGGAGCAGACGAAAAAATCCGCGACAACCTGTTCATAGGCTGCAAGAGCGACCCGCTCGGACAGATGGCAGACACAAGGGCAGGTATGATGTCAATCGGCATCGGTATGGCGGCTAACATCTCTATGGCGGAAAACCGCAGAGTTTACCTGGATGAGTTTTATAAAAATCTGTAATAACAAAACCCGAAGACTGCGGCCATAAAACCGCAGTCTTGCTTATTTCCGGCTTAATTGATATAATGACACATATAAAAACGACGGGAGCAAAGTGAGACGCTATGCACAAGGTGATAATCAACGGCAAAACAGAATATGCACCTCACGGCACGCTTTTGTCCGATATCTTGATCGAATCGGGCAAGGGGGCAGAGCACCTGTGCGGCGGCAAGGGAATATGCCGCAAATGCACCGTAACAGTAAACGGCAAGCCCGAGCTTTCGTGCCGATACAGAGTAATATCCGACATCACGGTGAGTTTTGATGAGAAGGGCGAAATTCAATCCGAAACGGGTGAATACCAAGCGGCAAGCACAACTAACAACGTATGCTATGCGCTCGATATAGGCACAACAACGCTGGCGCTCGCCCTCGTTTCACTTGACGAAAATAAAATAATAAAAGTGACAACCCGCACCAACCCACAGGTTTCGTTCGGTGCGGACGTTATGAGCAGAATTGAGCACTGCACAAAGCACGGAGTTGAAAAGCTGCAGAAAACTGTTATAAACGAAATCAACTCAATGATAATTGAGCTTGGAGTCAGTGCAGAAAAAATGTACGTTTCGGGCAACACGACGATGCTGCATTTATTTTTCGGTGTCAATTGCTCGGCGATGGGTGTTGCACCGTATACGCCATCATTCCTCAAAAGCCAAACTGTAAAAGCAGAAAGCATAGGCATATCGGGTATCAAAACCGTAGAATCTCTGCCGATGGTCGATGCATTTGTCGGCGCTGACATTGTGGCCGGACTAAACCTCATCGGTATGCCGACCAAAGGCAGACACAGCCTGCTTGTTGACCTTGGCACAAATGCGGAAATCGTACTGTTTGATGAAAATTCGGCGCTTTGCACATCTGCGGCGGCAGGCCCTTGCTTTGAGGGAGCAAACATATCCTGCGGAATGAGCGCAACAGAAGGCGCTGTATATGCCTGCGATGGCGCAAAAATCAAAACCGTCGGCAATGCGCCTGCAAAGGGAATCTGCGGCACCGGATTAATTGACACGATTGCTCACTTTATCAGAAGCGGAGCTGTTGACCAAACGGGATTTATGGCGGACGAATGCATTGAAATTGCAGAAAACGTGAGTGTGACACAAGAAGATGTACGCCAGTATCAGCTTGCAAAATCGGCTGTTTACTCGGCAATCATAACGCTGATGAAAATGAAAAACGTTGAATTTGACGAGATAGAAATACTGTATATTTCGGGCGGATTCTCGGCAAAAATCAACGCAGAGAATGCAGCATTGACAGGGCTGTTGCCCCAAGAGCTGACAAGCGTATGCACGGCAATAAACAACAGCAGTTTGCTGGGCACGGTAAAATATGCGGCAGAAAAAAATGAGCTTTGCACAGACAAGATAACTTACGTTGACTTGTCGGCAAGCGCTGTATTCTCAGACCTGTTCATCGACAATATGATGTTTTGATAAAAAATAAAAACCTGTTAAGGTAGCCCTTAACAGGTTTTTTGTTATTCAAATCAGTCCCACTCAGCGCCCGTAACGGTATCCATATTGATACCCTTGGTTTCGCCAACGTTTTTGAACAGCACAGCAAGCGCTGAAACAAAGCCGGGCACAAGCATACAAAGTGTTGCTGTGCCGATAAGGCTGTTGCCGAGCTTGATAGCACACAGTGTGCCGACACCGAGTGAAATACCGAAGCCTAT
>JAFOBC010000395.1 GCA_017382015.1 Clostridia bacterium | reverse complement strand
CAGCAGCACAGGCAGTTGAGCGTGACCTCATCGTTGACGATGCAGGCGCAAACCAGGCTAAGATCAACGCAGCAGCAACAAGACTTACAGCAGCTATCGCAGGTCTTACAAAGCTCGGCAACTGCGACTACGCAGCACTTGATGCAGCTCTTGCAGCAGCAGCTAAGGCTGACACAACAAATTGCACATCCGCTTCTGTAGCAGAGTTCAACGCAGCTCTCGCAGCAGCACAGGCAGTTGAGCGTAACCTCATCGCTGACGAAGCAGGCGCTAACCAGGCAAAGGTTAATGCAGCAGCAGCAAGACTTAACAAGGCTATCTCAGACCTTACCAAGCTTGGCAACTGCGATTATGCAGATCTCGATGCAGCTATGGCAGCATACGAGGCAAAGCTTGCTGATAAGGCTATCTACGCTAACTGGGCAGAGTACGAAGCAGCTTACAACGCAGCAAAGGCTATCGCACGCGATATGGTTGCTGACGAAGCCGGCGTAAACCAGAAGGCTATCGACGATGCAGCAGCAGTACTCAATGCAGTTGTTCTCGATTACAAGGCAGCTGATTACTCAGCAGTTGAAGCTGCTAAGGCTAAGATTCCTGCTGATATGAGCACAGCTCTTTACACAGCAGCTTCAGTTAAGGCAGTTAATGACGCTGTAGCAGCAGTTGTTGAAGGCCTTGACATCACAAAGCAGGCACAGGTTGATGCATTCGCAGCAGCTATCGAGGATGCAGTTGCTAACCTCGTTAAGCTCGGCAAGGTTGATTACTCCAAGCTCGACGCAGCTATCAACAATGTTCCCGCAGATGCACAGGATTCTTACTCAACAGCAACATGGAACGCTTACCAGGAAGCTCTCGCAGCAGCTAAGGCTGTAGAGCGCGGCATGATCGCTGACGAGGCAGGCGTAAACCAGGCTAAGGTTAATGAGGCAGCTAAGGCTCTTGCAGATGCATTTGCAAACCTTGCTGATAAGGAATTCTGCGATTACAGCGCACTTGAGGAGCTTCTCCTCTACTGCTCAGAGCTTGATGCAGACGAAGCTTACTACGATGCAGCTGATGTTGCAGAGTGGAAGGCAGCACTTGCAGAGGCTAAGGCACTCCTCGCAGCTGAGAAGCTCGAGAAGACAGATGCTAACCAGGCAATCATCGACAACGCAGCAGCAGCTCTCGCTGAGGAATACGACGATCTCTATGAGATGTACGTAGACCTTGCAGACCTCGCAGCAGCAGTTGAAAACTATGGCGAGCACAAGATTGAAAACGAAATCGAACGTTACACAGCAGACTCATGGGCAGCATACGAGGCAGCTCTCGAAGCAGCTCAGGAAGCACTTGTAACATACGACGTAGCTCCCGACACAGCAGAGGCAAGAGCAGCAGTTGCTAAGGCAGCTAAGGATCTTGAGGATGCTTACAACGCACTTGAGCTTATCAAGGGCTACTGTGATTATGAGTATCTTGAGGAAGCAGTTCTCTACTGCTCAGAGCTTGATGCAGACGAAGTTTACTACGATGCAACAAAGCTTGCACAGTGGAAGGCAGCACTTGCAGAGGCTAAGGCACTCCTTGAGGGCGAACCTCTCTACCTCACACCTGAAAATCAGGAAATGATCGACGCAGCAGCAGATGCTCTCTTCGAGGCATACGACGATCTCTATGAGATTTACGTAGACCTTTCAGACCTCGCAGCAGCAGTTGAAAACTACGGCGAACACAAGATTGAAAACGAAATCGAGCGTTACACAGCAGATTCATGGGCAGCATACGAGGCAGCTCTCGCAGCAGCTCAGGAAGCACTTGTAACATACGACGTAGCTCCC
Organism: Clostridia bacterium; assembly: GCA_017382015.1. Lineage (GTDB taxonomy): Bacteria > Bacillota > Clostridia > Oscillospirales > Acutalibacteraceae > UBA8612. The sequence goes on along the minus strand of JAFOBC010000395.1, from coordinate 9,266 downwards.
GACACAGCAGAGGCAAGAGCAGCAGTTGCTAAGGCAGCTAAGGATCTTGAGGATGCTTACAACGCACTTGAGCTTATCACAGGTTACTGCGATTACAGCATGCTTGAGGAAGCAGTTCTCTACTGCTCAGAGCTTGATGCAGACGAAGCTTACTACGATGCAGCAGAGCTTGCACAGTGGAAGGCAGCACTTGCAGACGCAATCGCACTCCTTGAGGGCGATAAGCTCTACCTCACACCTGAAAATCAGGCAATCATCGATGCAGCAGCAGAAGCTCTCATCAATGAATACAGCGATCTCTATGAGATGTACGTAGACCTTTCAGACCTCGCAGCAGCAGTTGAAAACTACGGCGAGCACAAGGTTGACAACGAAATCGAGCGCTACACAGCAGACTCATGGGCAGCATACGAGGCAGCTCTCGCAGCAGCTCAGCAGGCTCTTGTAGATTACGATCTCGCTCCCGATACAGACGAGAACGCAGCAGCAGTTGCAGGTCTTGCAAAGGCTCTTGAGGATGCATACAAGAACCTCACAGTCCTCGGCGATTGCGATTACTCAGAGCTTTATGAGGCAATGGCAGAGTACGAAGCTAAGCTTGCTGATAAGGATCTCTACACTAACTGGGCAGAGTACGAAGCAGCTTACAACGCAGCTCAGGCTGTTGACAGCGATATGATCGCTGATGCAGCAGGCGCAAACCAGGCTAAGATTGACGCAGCAGCAGATGCTCTCAACGCAGTTGTTCTCGTTTACAAGACAGCTGACTACTCAGCAGTTGAAGCAGCTAAGGCTACAATCCCTGCAGATCTGAGCATCTACACAGAGGATTCAGTTAAGGCAGTTACAGATGCAGTAGCAGCAGTTGTTGAAGGCCTTGATATCACAAAGCAGGCTGAGGTTGACGCAATGGCTAAGGCTATCGCTGATGCAGTTGCAAAGCTTACAGTTGCAGAAGTTCCCCTTGTTCTTAAGGCTAAGGAAGGCTCCACAACTATCATCGACAGAGAGAACGGCTTCATCTACGGTCTCTCTTGCGCAGGCGTTGACGCTTACTCAGAGTATGAGTTTGTTGAAGACCTCCTTGCTCAGAACTTTGTAGAAATCGAAGGCGACGGCCGTCTCGAGTACACATACGTTGGCAACAACACAGTTCTCGGTACAGGTGCAAAGGTTGAGTTCATCAACAACAAGACAGGCGAAGTTGTTGAAACATTCTACATCGTTATCTTCGGTGATATCGACGGTGACGGTACTGTTACACTTGATGACTCATCCGACGCAATCGACTACTTCGCATGGAACGATTGCAACTACGATTATGAAGACTTCACAGTTCCTGCAGTATTCGCAGCTGATATCGACAATGACGGTATGGTTACACTTAACGACTTTGCTATCAGCACAGACTATCTCTCATGGAACAGCGATTTCATCCCCCAGGTAAGATAAATCACGCTTACCCGCACGTTTATCCTTAATATTGACCTGCCCGGCATCTGCCGCCGGGTAGGTTGATATAAATAATCCTTGAAGGAGGAAACATAACTCAATGAAAACTGCAAAAAAAGTTCTCAGTATAGTTCTTGCAGTTATGCTCCTTGTCGGTACAGTTGTTGTCGGCGTAAGCGCTGAATCAATGGTTTTTGAGAAGACAGGTTCAAAGCTTGTCTACACAGCAACAGCAGACAAAGAAGCTAACGCAGAAGGCGTTATTGAGGTTAACCCCGGCGAAACAGTTAAAGTTTCTGTTTATGCTCAGGCTAACTACTACCTCGGTACAACCGGCGGTGAAATTTTCTGTTGGACAGCAGGATTTTTCAACACAATCACATTAGCAGACGTTACCAATCACAATTATGTAAACAACTACACATGTACACCTAAGGTTATTGCAAGCACAGCAGCTACACAGCTCGGTACAGGTTATAACAAGGGTTCACATGCAGGCTTCCAGAATCTTCGTGCTTACAGCACAGATTGCACATCTCCCTTTGATGCTTCTGAAGCAACACTTGCTTACACATTCACATTTGTTGTTCCTGAGACAGCAGCAATCGGCGCTACAGGTGAGTTCCGTATGCCCGAAACTTGCTCCGCTACAGTAGCAACAACATCACGTCAGAAGCAGATTTATGCAGCTGTTAACAACTCCGCTACCGAATACAACAGCGGTACAGTTGCTTCAATCTATCCCGAAGCAATCGACCTTACAGGCACAATCCTTAACTTCAAGGTTGTTTCTGCAGCAGCTCCCGAAGTTCCCTGCGATTACGCAGCTCTCGATGCAGCTATCGCAGCTGCAGCAACAGCAGACACAACAAACTGCACAGCAGCTTCTGTAGCAGAGTTCAATGCAGCTCTCACAGCAGCACAGGCAGTTGAGCGTGACCTCATCGTTGACGATGCAGGCGCAAACCAGGCTAAGATTGACGCAGCAGCTGCAAGACTTAACGCAGCTATTGCAGGCCTTACAAAGCTCGGTGCTTGCGATTATGCAGATCTCGATGCAGCTATTGCAGCATACGAGGCAAAGGTAGCAGATAAGGATCTCTACACTAACTGGACAGAGTACGAAGCAGCTTACAACGCAGCAAAGGCTATCGCACGCGATATGATTGCTGACGAAGCAGGCGTAAACCAGAAGGCTATCGACGATGCAGCAGCAGCACTCAATGCAGTTGTTCTTACATACAAGGCAGCTGATTACTCAGCAGTTAATGACGCTATTGAAGCAGCAGGAACTGTTGTTGCAGACCAGTACACAGCAGCTTCTGTTAAGGCTGTTGATGATGCAGTAAAGGCAGTTGTTAGAGGCCTTGACATCACAAAGCAGGCTGAAGTTGATGCAATGGCTAAGGCTATCAACGATGCTCTCGATGCTCTTGTAGCTCTCGGCGCATGTGATTACGCAGCTCTTGATGCAGCTATCGCACGCAAAGATGCTCTTAATGTAGCTGATTGGACACCTTCATCCTGGACAGAGTCCGGCGTAGATGCAGCATACGCAGCAGCTAAGGCAGTTGCTCGTGATATGCTCGCTGACGAAGCAGGTGCAAACCAGAAGTCTATTGACGATGCAGCAGCAGCTCTCAACGCAGCTATCGACGCTCTTAAGCCCGTAGCTGACAAGACAGCTCTTGCAGCAGCTATCGCTCGCATATCAGCTCTTAATGAGGATGATTACACACCCGAATCTTGGGCAGCAGCAGACATTGATTCCGCTATTATCGCAGCAAACAGAGTATACGAAGATGCAGATGCACCTCAGACAATAGTTGACGGAATGGTTACTGTTATCGAAAGAGCAGAGGCTAAGCTCGTTAAGAAGGCTGACAAGACAGCTCTTGCAGCAGCTATCGAAGCAGCTAAGGATCTTGATGAGGCTGACTACACACCCGAATCTTGGGCAGCAGCAGACTTTGAAGCAGTTATCGCAGAGGCTCAGGATGTTTACGATGATCCCAACGCATCTGTTGAGGATGTTGAAGTAGCTATTGATGTTCTTGAGGCAGCAGCAGCTAAGCTCGTTGAGAAGGCTGACAAGGCAGCTCTTAAGGCAGCTATCGATACACTTCCCGAGGTTGCTGAGGATGCAGCTACATCCGAAACATGGGCAGCTTACGAGGAAGAGCTTGCAAAGGCAAACGCAGTTTATGCAGACGCTAACGCAACTCAGGACGCTGTAGATGCAGCAGAGGCTAACCTCCTTGCAGCTATCGCAGGCGTTAAGGCTCTCGGTGCTTGTGATTACACAGCTCTCGATGACGCTATCGCTCTTATACCCGAGTACCCTGAAGAGTACTACGATGTACAGACATGGGCAGCATACGAGGCAGCTCTTGATGCAGCTAAGGCAGTAGAGCGCGATATGCTCGCTGACGAAGCAGGCGAAAACCAGAAGGTTATCGACGATGCAGCAGCAGCTCTCGTTAATGCTTACAGTGCACTTGTTCCCTCATTTGTTGATCGTTCAGCTCTTGAGCAGGCTCTTGCTCTTACTCCCGAATACGGTGCAGAGTACTACGATTCAGCAGCTTATGCAGCATGGCAGGATGCAGTAACAGCAGGTCGCGACACATACGAAGCTATGGACGGCGAGGCTGACACCGAGTCTAACCGTGAAGAAGTTGCAACAGCAGCTGATGCTATCACCAGCGCATTCAGAAAGCTTGTTCCTCAGTTTATCGATTACTCCGCTCTTGAAGAGGCAGTAACTAACTACGGCAAGGCTCCCGCAGCTCCCGAGGCTTATGAGCCCGAAACATATGATGCTTACGAGGAAGCTCTCTTCGCAGCACAGGATATGCTCGCAAATAAGGACGAAAATGCTCCCGCATCTGACGAAGAGCTTGCAGCTGAAATCGCAGCAGCAGCTAAGGCACTTGAGGATGCATACAACGGCCTTAAGCTTGCTCCCGTAGCAGCACTCGTTGTTAACGTTACACCTAAGCAGGAATACTTCAAGGTTGGCGATACAGTAGAGTTTGATTACCTCGTTTCAAAGACAGGTATCACAAAGCTTCAGGTTAAGTTCTCCAGCGGTACAACAATGACCTATACTCGTACACATACATCTGTTAAGATTACAGACAACGGTGACGGTACAGAAACATGGACAATCGCTACAAAGATCTTTGCTGATTCCGTAACAGCAGTTGCTAAGGCTAAGGAAGGTAAGGTATGGGAGCAGAACGGCTATCAGTTCTCTTACCAGACTAAGGCAGCTCCCGCTCCTGCAGAGGATAAGGAAGTTAAGTCTGTTGATATCCTCGATGCTGACGGTACTATGGTTAACCAGTTCACAACAAAGGATACAGTTACAGTCAGAATCATGGCAGGTCCTGATACACTCAGAATCAGACTTGTTTCCGAGGGCGGTTCAACATCAACCTACACTCGTGACAAGGCATATAAGATTGGCAACAACTGGGTATGGGAGATCACCACACGCAGAACAACAGCTAAGACATACAAGTTCGATATCTACACAGCAGGCAAGAACAACAAGCTTACTGATGAGGGTACAGACCTTGTTTACACAGTTGTATCTGCTGTTCCTCCCGTAGGTCCGTCTACAGGCAACACAGCTCATATCGTTATCTCTGCAGATGTTGCTAAGACACGTCTCCTCGTTGGTGACAAGCAGACTGTTACAGTTGTAACAGACCAGAAGGCTCTCGGTGTAAGAATCGTTGACGCTGAAGGTGATGTACACTACCAGACAAAGGATACAGCTAACGCTGTTGACAACGGTGACGGTACACTCACATGGACATTCAACGTTGGTTGTAATCATGCAGCTACATTCACATTCAATGTAGAAGCTCTTTACAGCAACCAGTGGATGAGCAACGGTAAGACTATCACTTACAGAGTTGTATATTAATCCCTACTCCTAATAAAACGGCAGGTGCGGTTAACCCCGCACCTGCTTTTTTTATCTTTGTTGTTCGAATGTCGGAAAGAGTCTGATTTGAATCTGAAAAGCAAAAGAAAATAAAAATTATGTTATCAGCCGCATAAAAAAATCCTCTGCTGACGGCAGAGGATTTTTAAAGCAAGATATATGGTTTATTGGCTCGGTATGCGGATATTAATTATCCGAAAATTGATCTATGCCTTTCAAAATAAGGTTGCTTTCAAACACAGCGGTTTGAATTTGCTTTTGTTGATAGTTTAAAATTGCAAGCTCATTGCAGATTGCTCTGCTTATAGCTTCGTTTGCAGCGAGCCTTTGGTCGATTGTTTTGAGGTGTTCAGTTATCGTTTCAAATCTGAGATGAATAAAAGCGTTTGACAGCGTTTCTTTTGATGTGGACATAAAATCGTAAATATAAACAGCTCCGGCAAGTGTTCTGAAATGGATGGGTATAATGTTCAGCGAGTAAACGCTTTTAAGTTGAGCTTCTACACGTTGCAGAAGAGCTAAGTTCTTTTCGAGGTTGAGTTTTTCCTTTTTTGCTTTTTCTGCCTTTTCCTGCTCAAGTCTGCGGGTTTTGGCTGTTCTGATAGTAACTTTTTTTGCATATTCCTGTAGTGCTGCCTGGTGTTTTTTGTATTTTTCTATGTCACTGTTTCGGTCACGGGGGGGCGTAAGCATCAGCGTGTTTATGCATCCCACAAAAGCGACACCTACGGAGATTGCAATGATTATATATAATAGAGTGTTACCAAAAAGTTTGGTGCTTAAAAAAGTATATTCATCAGAGGATCGTAAAGCCAATACCAAGAAGAATATCAGATAAATCGCCATAAGTGCGAGGAAAGTTGCTCCGCCGTAGCAAAGATTCCACAGCAAAGATGACCAGCGGATGCGCTTGAAAAGGCTTTTAGAAAGCTGTGATTTGTCAAACGGGTCAACCTTATCTACTTCCGGAAGATTAACCGGACTGAGGTAACCTTCAAGTAGTCTCTCGCTTGCACTTATACGAAGCTGAAGTTCACTCTTGACACATTCGAGCGATTTAACAACGTATAGGTAGTTCAGCAGCTCGCCTCTCGGAATATCGTCGGAGATAGTGTTTGTAGTTACCTTTGATAAAGCTTTGCCCAGATATGTTCCGCAGGAGTCGCAGTAGGTTGCGGAGGGGTTAGATATGTATTTATTACACTTTTTGCAATACATCTTGTTTCTCCTTTTATATTTCGGTTACTCTTGACGGATTAATCCAGATAGCAGGTCTTACGCTGTATGAGCTGTGGTTTGCTGCAGCTTTATATTGAGAGTTTTGGTGGCAGACCGGTGCATACTTAACGTGCCAGCTGTCTATATTATCCCGTGTCCAGAAAGTGCCTTTTTCCGGTGTCGAAGAAGGACTGAGGCGTTGCACGTTAACATAGTTATAAAACTCCATAAAGGTCGGAATGTGGACGTTGTCATAACAATTGAATTCATTGTCGTAGGTTTTGATGATTGCTTTTTGTTGAGCTGATGAAAATGCTGAAGAGTAAAATCCGGAATTAAGCCAGGATCTTACAGAAGAATTGGCCCAGGTTGTTATATCAACGTTGCTGTTGTTTTGGTATTGCATTTCTTTAACGAATGACATGCACATCAGGTGAAGATTTCCGGACTCGTTTTTGTCGATGACTGCCCATTTGTATCCTGCAAAATAAATCTCGGCGCCTACATCGGCAGTGCGCAGTATTATAAGTCTGCTGTTGTGGAAATCGGATTCTACAAAGTTGGTTTCGTAGCCATTTCTGCCGTAAAGAATATCGAGCGCGGTTTCGATTTTTTCAGAATCGCCAGATTCAATAAGCTCGCACGCGTAGCGGTATGCGCTGTCGTTGTAAAAATCCAAGGCGTTTTTATAATGTTCCAAGGGGACGTAGTCATCTACCTTAGAAAAATAATAAGCAGCTTGCTCATAGTTGCCTTCTTTGTAATATTCAACACCGCTTTCATAATAGCTCGAGGGGGATAACGCATAGCTCGTTATTAATAATACGCAGACAACGACATAAGCGAGAATGAGCGCATATCCAATTATTATCGATACGTTTGATGTGCGTTTTTTCGGTGTAACGTTTTCAGACATATTACCGCCTCCTACGGATAGTAAATCATTTTAATTATAATTTTGTGTTGATAATATGTCAACTGTGAATAAGTTGATTAAATGAATTTGTTGCAGTAAACCGTATAGTATTATCACGCGGCCTTCAGGTTTTTGGGGCGTTGGCCTTTTGCAACAAATTACGCAGTTAAACCATAATTTGTATTGAAAAATCATTTGGTTGATGTTATACTGTATAAGACACAATGCGGTCTAAAATCCGATTTCACATAAGAAAGGACGATGAACTTTGGCAGAAAACAAAAATCTTGACGCTTTTGCCGGTCTTGATGCGATGGATGCTCACGTTGACGATTGGCGTGACGCCGTTAAGGGCAAGCAGAGAGGTATATTCTCTTTTGATGACGTTGTAAACGTCAAGCTCAAGGCACTCAAGAAAAGAATTTACACAGACATCGAGTCTATCCCCGCTTGGAAGATGAAGGAATGCATCTACAAGGGTGTTGGCGATTATGAATATCTGTACGATGAATGGAAAGAGCTCAACGTTGGCGACCGCTGGGGCAACAACGGCTGGAGTGCTTTCTTCAAAAACTCATTTGATATTCCCGAGAGATTTGCCGGCAAGAAGGTAACGCTCAATGTTTACTTCGGCGGCGACTCACTCCTCTCACTCAACGGTGAGCCTTATCAGGGTCTCGACCCCTTCCGTAACAGCGTTCTCCTCTCCGATTGTGCAGAGGCAGGCAAGCACTACGACGTTGATATCGAGTCCTACTATGTATGGCACTCAAACGAGTCCACAGTCAAAACTCTCTCCTGCTCATTTATCGGTGTTGTCGACCCCGTAATCGAAGAGGTTTACTGGGATTTCAAGACAATATTCAATGCGCTGTTTATGCCTGTTCTCGATACAGGTATCGCAGAGCTTATCCGCTCCGCTCTCAAAGAAGCTTTCACACACGTCAACTTCGACGTTGAGGGTGATGAGTTCAAGGCAGGTCTTCTTGCAGCACAGAAGGTGCTCAAGGACAGAGTTTACAACAACACAAACTACAAGACCGAGGGTATGATTGACCTTATCGGTAACTCCCACCTTGATATCGTTTTCATGTGGGCATACAAAGAGTACGTTCGTAAGCTCGGCAGAACTCACGCTACAATGCTTCGCCTTATGGAGCAGTACCCCGATTTCATCTTCTCACAGAGCACAGCTCCCACGTACATCGAGATGGAGAAGAATTACCCCGAAATGTTCGAGCAGGTCAAGAAGCGCATTGCAGAAGGCAGATGGGAATACATCGGCGCAATGTGGGTTGAGCCTGATTGTAACCTCATTTCAGGTGAGTCCTTTGTCCGTCAGCTTCTTCACGGCGTAAGATACGCTGAGAAGACATTCGGCATCACACCCAAAACCTGCTGGGTACCCGACGTATTCGGTAACGGCTACGCAATGCCCCAGATTCTCAAGAAGGCAGGCGTTGAGTACTTCGTAACTCACAAGATGGGTATCTGGAACGATACTAACCCCTGGCAGTACAACACATTCTGGTGGGAAGGCCCCGACGGCTCAAAGGTATTCTCAATCGTTCCCCCCACACACTTCATCGGCACAGTTGAGGCTGACTCACTCAAGATGAACTGGAAGAAGTACACAGACAAGGCTACAATCGGCGAGTCAATGTACTGCTACGGCTGGGGTGACGGCGGCGGCGGTGTTGACACCGAAATGCTCGAGTACGT
>JAFOBC010000394.1 GCA_017382015.1 Clostridia bacterium | reverse complement strand
GATATATTTGCCTTGCGGCAAATTCGATATAACCTCACTTACGTTAGATTTCGATATAGGCTCGTTACACTCGCCTGCGATATGATATAAATCCCCCGTGCGCCGCAGCGCATACCGTGTCCCGCAGGGACATATCGTGCTTAAGGCATATCGCAAATCCGCAGGATTTATATCGCGTAAAAACGCTTTGCGTTTTTACATTATTCCCACGGGAACTTATAATCGAGCTTAAGGTCGTCACGAACCTTGTTGAACTCAGCCTGAACAGACTCGTTGATCGGAACACCGCTGTCCTTACGCTGCTGCCAGATATCCCACTCTTTTTCACCTGCTGTGTAAATGCGGTCGTGGCCGGGCTGCTTCTTGGAAGCACGGACAGAGCGGATAATATCACCGGACTTCTTACGGCAAACATCTTCGCCGAGGAAGTGATCTGTGTCAATTGCGATGAAGAAGTGGCCGAGGTGATAGGGACGGATGTTGCCGTTTTCGTCCTTACCGTCAAGAGCCTTGCCGTACCAACCGTCCTGAAGAACGGAAGAAAGAAGCTCAACTACCATTGCGTAGCCGAAGCACTTGTAGCCGCCGAGGTCTTCGCCGATACCGCCGAGAGTTGTGAGAGCAGCTGTGCCGCCGCGGATTTTCTTGAGCGCAACGCCTGCATCGCCCTCAACGGGGTTACCGTCGATATCGATGATTGTGCCGGGGTGAACATCCTCGCCGATACGCTCGTAATACTCAACCTTGCCGTTCTGTGTGATTGAAGAAGCGCAGTCGATATTGAAATCGAAATCCTCATCTGTGGGGATACCGATTGTAAGCGGATTTGTGCCGAACATACCCTCAACACCGAATGTGGGAGCAACGGAGGGGCGTGCGTTTGTGCCTGTGAAGCCGATACAGCCTGCCTTTGTTGCCATTGTTGAGTAGTAACCTGCGATACCGTAGTGGCAGGAGTTGCGGACAACAACCATACCCATACCGTATTCCTTAGCCTTTGCAATAGCCATGCTCATAGCCTTGTAGCCGATAACCTGACCCATACCGTGGTGACCGTCAACAACTGCTGTTGTGGGGGTCTCTTTGATGATTTCAAAGTTTGTTACGGGCTGCTGAATGCCTGCATTGATTCTGTCGATGTAAACAGGCTTGAAACGGTTACAGCCGTGTGACTCGATACCGCGTCTGTCTGACTCAAGCAGAACGTCAACTACGATTTCAGCATCCTCTTCGGGAACGCCGACACCCATAAAAGCATCCTTTGTGAAATCGTGCAGGGTTTTCCAATCAAGAACTACCTTTGCCATATTTGTACACTCCTTAAAAAAGTTTATTGATTTATTATTCTTCGGGGTCTTCCCAGTTTTTTGCTCTTTCAACCGCTTTTTTCCAGCCCTTGTAGAGCCTGTCGCGCTCTGCCTTATCCAACTGCGGACGGAAAACAGTGTCAACCTCGCGGTTGCTTTCGATTTCGGCTGTATCTTTCCAGTATCCGATACAAAGGCCTGCAAGGTATGCGGCACCGAGTGCGGTTGTTTCAACCGTTTTGGGTCGGTCAACCTTTGTGCGGATCATATCTGCCTGAATCTGCATCATAATATCGCTGACGGATGCGCCGCCGTCAACACGAAGCTCACTCAACTCAATGCCCGAATCGGCAGTCATTGCCTCAAGCAGGTCAGTCATCTGGTAAGTGATACTCTCAAGCACGGCACGGCAGAAGTGTGCTCTGTTAACACCTCTGGTAAGGCCGACGATGCAGCCTCTTGCGTACATATCCCAATACGGAGCACCAAGGCCTGTAAATGCAGGCACAAGGTAGATGCCGTTGGCATTCTCAACCGTTTCGGCAAGCTCATCACAGCGGCGTGCCGTATCGACCATATGAAGCTCATCGCGCAGCCACTTGATAACGCTGCCTGCGTTGAAAGCAGAGCCCTCAAGAGCGTACTCCACCTTATCGCCTATACCCCACGCAACACCCGAGAGCAGGTTGCTCTTTGAGTGGACGCGGGTTTCGCCCGTATTCATAAGCAGGAAACAGCCTGTGCCGTAGGTGTTTTTTGCCTGACCGGGGTTGAAGCAGCCCTGACCGAAAAGTGCGGCAGGCTGATCGCCGATTGCACCGCAGATGGGCACACCTGCGAGCGCCTCAAGGCCGAGGATTCCCGGTGCGACATCGCCGTAGTGCATACTTGACGGCACGGCTTTCGGAAGTATTGACATTGGTATCCCCATTTTTTCGCAGAGATATTCATCCCAGCAGAGTTTATCAACGTCAAACAACATCGTACGTGATGCGTTGGAATAATCGGTTATATGGGCTTTGCCACCCGTAAGGTTCCAGATGAGCCAGGTTTCAACCGTACCGAAAAGCAGGTTACCCTCATCGGCAAGCTGTTTTGCGGCAGGCACGTTTTCTAAAATCCACTTGATTTTTGTGCCGGAGAAATAGGCGTCTATCAGCAGACCCGTATGGTCTTTGATGTATGCGTCAAGTCCGTCTGCCTTGAGCTTTTCGCAGTAATCCGCCGTACGGCGGCACTGCCAGACAATTGCGTTGTAGACGGGCTTACCTGTTGTTTTATCCCAGAGGATTGTTGTTTCACGCTGGTTTGTAATGCCGATTGCCTTAATTTCATCCGGCTTTACCGTGCCCTTTGCGAAAAGGGAGGTTATAGAGTGAAACTGGCTGAAAAGAATTTCCATCGGGTCGTGCTCAACCCAACCGGCCTGCGGATATATCTGCTCAAATTCATTTTGTGCGCTTGCGACAATTCTGCCGCATTTGTCAAAAGCAATCGCTCTCGAGCTTGTTGTGCCCTGATCGAGTGCAAGAATATATTCTGCCATTGCCATCATCCTCTCACGCTTTCTTTGCACCCTATATCATACTACAAAAATTTTGTACAGTCAAATAAATAATATGTTAAATATCTGTGATTCCGACACACTTATGTAAACTCTTTACAGGTATTTTCCGCAGCTGAAAAATAAACAGTCTGTACCCTTGTTTGTTGCAATCCTCCGTCATTGCTACGCAATGCCACCTCCTTTCAAAAGGAGGTTAAGCTTCGATTTTTATATCGCTGTAAAATGCTTTGTCAAAAGCTCCCTTTGAAGGGAGCTGTCACCGTAGGTGACTGAGGGTTGTAAAAGCATAAAAGCAAAATCACACATAAAATGACAAATGCTGTGAGT
>JAFOBC010000393.1 GCA_017382015.1 Clostridia bacterium | reverse complement strand
AGTCTGTTATCAACCAGACGTATCAGAACGTTGAAATTATAGTGATAGATGACAGTACGTCTGCCTACGAAAAGCAGAACGAAACAGAAAACTATTTCAAGTCGCTCAACAAGAGCAACGTTATTTATCTTCAGAATGAGGAAAATCTCGGCGGCTCGCTCACACGAAACAGAGGTATCGAGGCAGCTCACGGCGACTACATAACCTTTCTTGATGACGATGATGAATACCAGCCGGAGAAAATAGAAAAACAGCTGAACTTTATGCTTGGTAACGGTTGCGATATGACCTTTACCGACCTTGCAATCTATACGCCCGACGGCACAATGGTCGATTACAGAGAGTACAGCAAAATCGAGCGCTTTGATAACGATTATCTGTTGCGTTACCACCTGACAAGGCATATGACGGGCACGCCTACGTTTATGTTCAAGGCCGAAAAGCTCAGAGAAATCGGCGGATTTGACGTTGTGAAGGTTGGTCAGGAGTTTCATCTGATGCTCAAGGCTATTCTCGGCAATCTTAGAATTGCTTATATGCCCGAGTGTTATGTCAAAGCCTACCGTCACCCCGACGGCGGTATTTCAGGCGGCGCAAATAAAATCAAGGGCGAGAAAGCGCTGTTTGAATTTAAAAAGCAGTTTTTCCCGAAGCTTTCAAAGCAGGAAGTGCGTTTTGTAAAGTTCAGACATCACGCTGTGCTTGCCGCAGGATATAAGCGCAACAAAATGCCTGGCAAGATGGTGGCTGAAGCATTCAGAACTGTTTTTGCATCTCCTGTGGATTTCGTGAAGGAGATATTCGGTTTTGTCGGAAAAATGTTATCGCACAGATAAGTGCTTATACAGGGGTTTTAACAATGTCACATAAAAACAGCTTGCAGGTTGTTGTTGCAACCATGCATCAAAGCGATTTTTCAAAATATGAAGCGATGAATTTGTCTACGGATGCTGTCTTTGCAAATCAGGCAGACACCACATCGTACAGCGAAAAAGCTTTTGGCACAAGCACCGCAAAGATGATAACAACGTCAACACGCGGCGTGGGAATAAACCGCAACATCGGTTTGCAGTATGCTACGGGAGATATACTTCTCATAGCGGATGACGATATGGTTTATACGGATGATTATGCTCAGACCGTAATCAAGGCTTTCGAAGAGAATCCGCAGGCAGATGCCTTGGTTTTTAACATCGAAACAATCGGCGCAGACAAGGGCAGACGGTTAAACGATAAATCGGTACGTCTTCATCTGCGCAACGGTCTTAACTACGGTGCGGCAAGGCTTGCGGTCAGGCGAAGCTGTCTTGAAAGAGAGCGAATCTTTTTCAGCACTTGCTTTGGCGGCGGAACAATATATTCAGCCGGTGAAGATACACTTTTCATCTGCGATATGCTCAGAAAGAAGCTGAAGATTTATACATATCCCGCAACTATTGCAAGCGTAGATCAAACCACGTCAACCTGGTTTACCGGGTATAACGAAAAGCTGATTTATGACCGCGGAGCTTTTTTCGGTGCGGCTTTCGGTAAAACGGCACCGCTGTTCTGCGTATATAATCTTCTGCGCCACAGCAATATTTATAAAGAAGCAGATCTCAGCTTCTCAGCAGCTTTCGGTCTGATGTGCCGCGGCATCAAAGGGTATAAAAAACTTAAAAAGTTTGACGGTAACGGTTCGGAGAAGTAATTCTCCGGGCCGTTTTGTTTTACAGTCTCCAGTACAGATAGCCTGCATCGGTATACTCTTTTTTGCCGAGCACACCCTTTACGTCGATGATTACCTTTTTGCTGTCGGAAGAATTGTCGAACATAGCCGCAATATCGGCTGAGGAGAGGGCGCTGAATTCGCTGTGAGCAACGGCAAACACAACAGCGTCCATATTCTTAACGTCGGAAACGTCGGAGAATCTGATGCCGTACAGTCTTTCTGCCTCGTCAGCATCAGCCTGCGGGTCTGCGATAATCGGCTCAATTCCGTATTCTCTGAGTTCGTTGACGATATCTATAACCTTGGTGTTTCTTGTGTCGGGGCAGTTTTCTTTGAATGTGAAGCCGAGGATTGCAACCCTTGCATTCTTGACGTTGACGTCGACGTTGATGAGCTTTTTGACGATGTTTTCCGCAACGTATCTGCCCATATCGTCGTTGATGCGTCTGCCTGCAAGAATTACCTGGCTGTGGTAGCCGAGCTGCTCTGCCTTGTATGTGAGGTAGTAGGGGTCAACGCCGATGCAATGTCCGCCTACAAGGCCGGGGAAAAACTTGAGGAAGTTCCACTTTGTGCCTGCGGCTTCAAGCACTGCCTTTGTGTCAATGCCCATTTTGTTGAATATGATTGAAAGCTCGTTCATAAACGCAATGTTTATGTCGCGCTGGCTGTTTTCAATAACCTTTGCGGCTTCAGCAACCTTGATGCTCTCTGCACGGTGAACACCTGCCTCAACAACAAGCTCGTAAACCTTTGCAACTGTGTCGAGCGTTTCTTCGTCCATACCCGAAACAATCTTGACTATTGTTTCAAGGCGGTGAACTTTATCGCCGGGGTTAATACGCTCGGGTGAGTAGCCGATTTTGAAATCCGTGCCGCATTTGAGACCCGATTCCTTTTCAAGAATCGGCACACATACATCTTCTGTTACACCGGGATAAACCGTAGATTCAAAAACAACGATACTGCCCTTTGTGAGGTTTCTGCCAAGGATTCGGCTTGCACCTTCAACGGGTGTCAGGTCGGGTGTGTGGTCGTCGTTTACGGGTGTGGGCACTGCAACGATGTGGAATTTTGCCTCTCTGAGCTTTGTTTCGTCAGCGGTGAATTCAACCGTTGTAGCCTTGATCGCTTCGTCACCTACCTCGAGTGTAGGGTCGATGCCGCTTTTGTAAAGCTCAATCTTTTTTTCATTCAGGTCGTAGCCGATAACGTCCGCTTTTTTTGCGAATGCAACGGCAATCGGCATACCGACGTATCCAAGACCGACAAGCGAGATTTTTTCTTCCCTATTGATTATTTTTTCGTAAAGATTCATTGTGTAGCCTCCGTGAATATGTGGTGATTTCAGCTATGTTTTGCCGATTCGTGCGGGTCGGTTTCAGCCGTGTCTTTTTTTGCCATTGCCGTTGTCTGTCCCTCGGCTGTGCCGTCTGTGCTTTCTTTTATGAAAAGTATTTTGACGGTTGCCATCATAAGCTTGAAATCCTGAATCAATGACATTTCATTAACGTACATAAGGTCCATATGCAGCTTGTCTGCAGGCTCGGTGTTGTATTTGCCGTAAACCTGAGCAAGTCCCGTAAGTCCAGCTTTAACCTGCAGGCGTAAGTTAAATTCGGGGAATTCCTCAAGGTACTGTTCTGCAATCTCAGGGCGCTCGGGGCGCGGGCCTACAATTGACATATCGCCTTTGAGGATGTTGAAAAGCTGCGGCAGCTCGTCCAGCCTGCAGGCGCGTATTATTTTGCCTATGGGGGTAATGCGGTTGTCATTGTTTGTTGCAAGTCTGGCTACGCCGTCGCTTTCAGCGTTGACGCCCATACTGCGGAATTTGAGTATTTTGAATTCTTTTCCGTTTTGGGTAAGGCGCACCTGCTTGTAGAGTGCAGGGCCTTTGTCGTAGAGATGCACCGCAAGCGCAGTAATCGCCATAAACGGGCTGAGAATTATGATGCCGCCAAGTGAAAGCGCAATGTCGATAAAACGCTTGATAAGCATATACTCGACGTTGGGTACGGCTCTTGAAATTTCAAACACAGGTACGCTTGACGTGTTGAGGTAGGTTGAACCCATCATAATTATATCGCCCGTATACGGTGCAACGTAGCAAAGTATGTTTTTCTCTATGCAGTATTCAAAGATGAAGTTACGCTCATCAGTCGGCAGGTCAATAACGAAAACTGCCTCGCAACCGTCGAGATGCTCAGCCCAGTTACAGCCGCTCTCATATTTTACCGTGTCCGTAATTTCAAAATTCTTTTTGCGTGAATATACGTCCTCAAGTCTGATAAGCGCAGATTCTTTGCAGTACAGAACAACTGTTTTTTTGGGTTTGTTCAGTCTGAAATACATGCGGTTTACAATCAGTGTCCACACACAGTTTACCAGCACTTGTGCCATAAAGAAGCACAACAGCGGCAGGGGATTGAATATTTTTGAGTTGGCAACGACAAATACTATGTAAAACGCAACGTTTGTTACCAACCCCGCAAGTGTTTGCGAGTAAATGAGCATACTGCTTTTGGTCATGCCGAAATCGTACGCCTTGTACGTTCTGAGTGAAAACCAGAGCACTGCCGTATAGAGGCAGACAAAGATGAAAAAACGTCTGTCGCCGACACCGTAATCGTTGTATCTGGAGTTGTAAAAATCAAGGCATACTGAAAAAATGCTGATGGTTACCAGCATATGGAACAATTTACACGCTCTGATAAATGCAGTATAAATCACCCGTTTGTTCTTGTTGTTCTTGTTGCTCAATGTAATTCCACGCTTTCAAACAGGATTCTTATTTCATCTGCATACTCTTTCGGCACGTTGTCAAGGTCGGAGAGGTATGCTTTTCTGAATTTTCTCTTTTTTCCGAACATCATAGAAAATAACCGACAAATTTCGCATATCGGGGTCAAAAAACGGTATTTCTTAATTATCGGATATGTATATGCCAAATCCTTGTACGGAATAAAAATCCGTTTAAAGATGTGCTTTCTTTTTCCGCCGTGGTGCTGCCGGTTATACAGCATACGGGTTTCTTTTGTGCCGAACATACCGCCTTTGAGGATGTAGTTTTCCATAAGCTGTGTTGTTTCGGTGTGTGCTTCTCCCGAAAACCATACGCGGCTGAGTTGCTCGGCGCATTCGGCAAATTTCAGCAGCTTGCCTTTTTTCAGCAGGCTTTGCGTTTTCTCTTTTATAGCAGGGTCAAGCTTGCGGTTCATAAGCCATAAATCCAGAAACGGACGTATTCCGCAGCCGCCGTGCATAATATGCTTTGCCATATGTGACAGATGGTAGAAACAGAAGAACGAATCATCCAGCACATAGCACAGGCTGTTTTCTTCAGCAGGCTGTGCATAGTCCCATACGTCATCCAGAATTTTTGTCCAGGCGGTTTTATGCTCGTCTTCAACAAGGCGGAAATGCAGCTCAACAAGAGAATTGCCGTCAGGTGTGAGCGTTACATCGTGGTCGCTTTGGTTGCCTTGTCTGTAACCGAGGTTGTCTTTAATCAGCTGTGATGCCGAATCAAAATCGCGCTTGTGCACCAGTATGTCTATATCTACGCTCGAGCGCATCCACGGCTCGGGGTAGAGCTTTTTGAGCACCGTGCCTTTGAGCGGTATGTAAGGTATCTTGCCGTCGTCAAGTGTTTTGCATACGCACTCAAAAATGTGGTTCATCTTTTCGTTTTTGAATACTGAGCTGTACAAACAGTCTGCGTAAGCCCTATGGGCAGCACCGCTGAGCAGTTTGTGCCTGCTCAGGTTTGAAGCGACGATATGTGCAACGCCGTACTCATTTGCCTTGACGAACAAATCGATAACAAACTGTTCGTCGGACATAATATCGGGCGGCAATTCAATCTGCCTGCCGCAAACCTCGTTGCCGATGAGCTGTATTAAAAATTCGTTTATTCGCTCCATTGGCTTGCTCCAAAACTTAGTCTTTTTTGTTCCTCATCCGTTTGAGCTTGTTGTGCACCCTGAAAATCAGCGAGCGTATCGGGAACATCAGCTGCCACAGAAAAACAGCTGTGCGGTATTTGTGTGAAGTGCAGGCGGTAATTTTGCCGTCACGCTCGATGCTGACAACGGCGGCAATTGCCTGCTCAGGTGATATCTGTTCGCACCATATCTGTGCGTCGCCGTTCATTATCAGGCTGCCGTCGCGAAGGACTTGCTTCACGCGGTGCAGCACAAGCTCACCCGTGCTGCGCCTGAACAGCAGGATTTCACCTTTTTTTAAATCCTGCGGTCTGCATTTAATCAGCTTTACGCTGTCTTTGCCGTGTATCAGGAACGGGCTCATGCTCGAGCCTGATACGCAGATTGTCATTTGACCGCCTGCGGAAACGATTTCTTCCAGCGAGGCGGAAATTTCCGAAGTAGAGAATTCGAGTTTATTCATTTTCAAAAACCTTACTGTATGTAAGTTTTACTGCCGCTTCGTCGGGTCTGCATTCGAGCAGCCAGACAGGAATCTCGCGTGTGAGTGCATCGAGTGTATCCAGCGCACTCTGCAGGCACGCCGTATCCCAATGGGGTAAGAAAACGTGCGGCATAAACAGCTCAACTGCCGACTTGGCATCGAGCTTTGTTATTTTGTTATCGCTTGCCTGCCTGAGCACAACTATGCCTTTGAGTGCCGTTTTTGTGTTAAGGCAGTATGGTGAAGAGCCTTTCCACGGGCAACCGTAGGCGTAAAATCCGCCGTCTGTAAAACGGATAAAGGCTTTGTCGCCGTTGATTATGTCAGCGCCTGCATACTTCTGCCAGAGCTGAGCCTGGGTGGTTTTGCCCACGCCGGAGTAGCCTGCGAAGATTATTCCGTTGCCGCCTTTGTCAACAACGGAGGCGTGCATAAACAGCGTATTAAACTGTGCAAATTTCGAGCATATTGCCGCCAGCGGCAAGGAATGCTCCGAAAAGTTGCTTCTCGCGGTGAATACGGTGCAACGCTCCCAATTTGTATCGGCAAGCAAAAGCTCGCCGTTTTCGAGCCTGAGCATATGTTCGGAGGGCTTGTCGGTGTACTGTATTCCGTGTATCGTGTCCATCTGCGCGGCAAACTCAAGCTTCATCACCGGTTCTTCCTGCGTGTTGCAGGCAAAATCCTTGACAAAATCCGCATATTCAGTCTGCCACTCAAGCGGAATATCCGCAATCCGTATAATCATCCGAATGTGTGAGACAGGCAGTTGAAATACGGCTCCATACCGTAAGTTCTCAGCTCGTTGTAATAATCGAGGAAGTTGGTTGAGTTTTGCTTAACGGGAGCTGACATTATGCCCGTGTAATAGCCGCGGCAGCCGTCAACCTCGTGTGTGAACTTGATGATAGCTGCACCTGCGATTTCGGAAATACCGCCGGAAGCAATGGCGATGCTCTCCGTGATGTTGATTGCTATAAGCTTACTCTCGGTAACGACATATGTTTTTTTCATATCATTCTCTCCTTTT
>JAFOBC010000392.1 GCA_017382015.1 Clostridia bacterium | reverse complement strand
TTCCGTTGAGATTGAGCCTTACAGCAGGGGAATGGGGGCTGTCGGCTTGCCGGGGGATCTTTCGTCGCAGTCGAGGTTTGTCCGTGCAGCTTTTACAAAGCTTAACAGCGTTAGTGAGCCGGATGAAAAATCTTCTGTCAGTCAGTTTTTTCATGTTCTCGGTTCAGTCAACCAGACAAGAGGTTGTTGCAAACTTGAAAACGGCAAGCAAGAAATAACGGTATATACATCTTGCTGTAATGCAGATAAAGGCATATATTATTACACAACTTATAACAACCGTCGCATTACAGCTGTCGATATTTACCGCACGAACCTTGATTCGTCTGACTTGACTGTATATCCGATTGAAGCACAAGAGGATATACATTATCTGAATTGATAAAAAGCTCCGTACGAAACAAAGTCGTACGGAGCTTTCGGGTTATTTACAGATAATCTCTGTTATATCTCGGATAAATTTCAAACGAACCGTCGGATGCGATGTCAGTTATCGTAACACCCTGCGGCCATTTTTCCTCGGGCCAGCCCTTGTTGGTGCCTATGTTGTAGTTTTCATAGCCGCCGCATTGGTTGTATACGAGGTAAACGTCATCGTATATTGCGCAGAAATCGTTGATGTGATCGTGTCCGCTATAGAATGCCTGTGTACTGCCAAGCTTTTTTGCCAAGGCAAAAAGTCCGCTGTTAAACTGCGATGAGCCTACGCTTTCGTGCACCTCTCCGTAGCAGATTCTGCACTTCTCGGTAAATGTGAATTCGCCGTTTTCATCTTTTGCTACAGCGTACTCATATTCCTTTATCGGAATATGCATATACATAAACGATTTTACGGGTTTGCCGTGTTTTTCTTCAAGCTCCTTGAGTTTGTTTTCGTACCAGTTCATCTGGTTGTTTTTGATGAAATCGTAGCCCTTGTAATCTTTCGGGCAGCCGTGCTCATCGCAATATTCCTTAATAATATCGCGACCTGAATCAAGCATAAACAGCGTTTTAAGTATTTCGTTTTCGCTCTTCATTATGGTGACACAGTAGTTGCAAAGGCCGAAAAGCTCTTTTTTACCCTGCCTTGCAAGGCAATGGGGGAACGTAGTCTGGCACTTCATAAGAAGCTCTTTAAAACGTCCTTTTTCTTCTCTTGCCTCGTGGTTGCCGAAGGTGAATGCCCAGTATACACCCATCATTTCCATAAACTGTGCAAATTGAATGGCATCAATATGCTGATATTTGCCAAGGATTATATCGCCCGTGAGCACAACAAGGTCGGGCTTTGTGTCGATAATGTGGCGCATAAGCATACCCATACACTTGTTTCTGCGTTCGGTAATGTCGCCGAAATGCAGGTCGGTTGTGGAGAGGATTCGGAATCCTTCGTCGAGGATGTTTCCGTCTTTGTCAACCTTTGCAATTGTTACGCTGTCCTCGTTTTCGCTGAGGATTTTTACGCTTGTACCTACGTGCTTCACGTCAAGGCTTGCGGTGAACATCGATTTTGCCGCCTTGCCGCCGCTGAGCTTGTATACGCCTCTGCCTGCGCTGAGCAAAGCCTTGTCAATTCCTATTCTGAGCTTTTCGTAAACTATGTTCATATTACAAATCCATTTCCATTTTGCTGAATTTCTGTCCCCAGGCGTTAGCCCAGCTTTCGCAGTATACTTTGTAGTAGGATACGTTGTTCTTCTTTCTGTAGCCTGCAAAGCAGTTGCACCATATCATAGAGGGCAGAGCGATTACTACATAGTAAAGCGGGCCGAGCAGCAGACACTGCCAGGTGTGGCCGTATTCGTGGATTCGTGTGTTGTACGTCCACTTTTTGCTCTTGTGCTGGTCTTTCATAAATATAAAAAGTCCCATTGAAAGTCCGCCTGATTTCCAAGGCAGATAAACTATGTAAGAGTAACCGAAGCGCTGGTAACGGCGCTTTTTTATTTTTGTGCAGATAAGGAAGGCGATGCCGCCCACGATGTTTACGGGCAGTCCCCAAGTCCATTGCACAAGATAAAACAGAAAATCAATTGCTGAATTCTTAAAGCTTTTTTCCTTTTTGTCAGGAGCTTTTTTAGTTATATCAATCATTTTTCTGCCGCCTCCTTTGCTTGTTTCAATTCAAGGAGTATCAGATAGTTGCCGTTCTGGTCTGTGTCGAGGTAATGCGGTATGGAGTCGTCTGTGGCTGATGCCTGACCAAGCCACGTGTTTTCGAGCTTTTGACCAGAAATAATCTCACAGCGCTGCTTTTGTTCGGGTGTGAGTGTTACGCTGCCGTATTTGTGCTTTGTTGCAATCGCGGCGCGTATCATTGTGTGGTCTTCCTTAGTCATGCGGAATCGCTTGAGAAGAATCAGCGAAATAATTGCCGCGACAATCGGAATTACAGCCACGCAGATTCGTACACCTGTTACTGCGTTGGCGCTTTGCTCATAGAGCAAGCCGCTTGCTTTTTCGTAGTCTGATACTGTATCGCCCGTAACAAGACCGAAGCCCTGTAACGTGAAACCTACAAGCGCTGCCATAACGCCGCTGATGCTCTTTTTGATGAGCGTGCTGAACGTTGATATAACGCCCTCTCTGCGTCTGCCGGTAATAAGCTCGTCAACGTCGGTAAGGTCGGGGAAGATGTTTGTTGAAACAAAGCCGAGCCCCGACATACCGAAGGGGTAGAGAATCATACTCAGCATCATCAGAACAGTCCAGAAAATTGAACCGCCCGACTGCATTATAAGACCGATTGCAAGACCTGCAACCATAAGCGGTGTGACAATGTTGCCGCATTTTTTCTTGCCATGCTTCATTGTCAGCGCGTAGTTGAGCGGGAATGCACCTGCCTCGGCAACACCTGCAACGGCGTTGAAAAGGGCATAGCTCTTATACTGGTTTGCAAGGTACTTGATGTAGTAAACCTTTGAGTTGGCATAGAAACCCGTAGCAAACTGATATGCAAGGCTCATAAAGAAATACTGTCTGAATGAGCGGTTTTTGAATACCAGCACATATTCGCGTATGATGTATCTTACGTCGAGCTTTTCGTGCTTATTGTTGAGTGAGCTTGGTTCTCTGGTTTTTGCATAGGTCATAAATATTGCGAGACCAAAGAAGAGTGACAGCACGATACCTATAATAAGGAAAGGTTTTCTTGAGGCTGACGTAAGGTTGTCGCCTGAACCGAAAAGACCAAGAATCAGTACGACTATACCGAATGCAGGCACCATACCTGCCGAGTTGAAAAGATAACCCACGGAGTTATACTGTGTGCGCAGATTGTACTCGGGTGCAAGCTCGGGCAACATAGCCGTATGAGGCACACCGATGACGGTGTAGGCTGTTTTATAGAGCATATACACGAGTATGAAATATACCATCGCCGTCATAGGTGCGTTTTTGCCGTCGAGTCCGTAAGAATTCCACAGCAGAGAGTATGACAGCGCCATAATCGGAATACCCCACAGCAGATACCGCCTGTGTTTGCCTGTTTTGGAGCGTGTTCTGTCCGTTATGATTCCCATTACAGGGTCGGTTACCGCGTCCCATATAGTGGCAATCATAACAATTATGCCTGCCTGGTTGAGCGAGAGGTTTACGACGTCGGTGAGGAAAATCGTAAAATACATACTGATTATGTAGCCTGCGCCGCCCATATACATATTGGCATAGCTGTAGTTTATCATCGGCAGTATGGCTGTTTTGAAATCACCCTGTACGCCGATGGCTTTTTTGATTTTTTCGCCCAAAGTTATCACCCCGGAAATTTTGTTTGGGTCGTGCGATTAAAACTCGTAGTTGGGGTGAACTGCTTTGCCTGATGTGGAGGATTCTACGATAGCGAGGCATACTTCGACTGTCTTTGCACCCTCGCGTGCGTCTGTAAGTACCTTTGTATCGTTGAGTATTGCTTCAGCGAATACCTCGAACTCTCGTACGTAGTTGTGGTTGTTTACTTCAAGCTCGATAATCTGCGGCTCTTCGATTGTGTGACCTGTTTCGTCAACTGTGAAGAGCTGCATTGTGGGAGATGTATTGTCGCAGATGATTGTGCCCTTTGTGCCGTAGATTACTGTGCGCATTGTGTAATCGCGCTTACAGCCTGTGGAAACAAATACCTTACCCATACAGTCGTCTGAGAATTTGAGAAGAGCAACTGTAGCGTCATCGTATGTTACTTCAGGCAGATTCTTCTTTGTGCCGTAAGCGAATACCTCAACAGGGTCGCCTGCAAGCCAGCGGAGAAGGTCAACAGCGTGGCAACCGCCGCCGATAACGCCGTGACGTGTGGGATCAGCTCTCCAGTGAACTACGCCGTTTTCATCAGGCTTTACAATATCCATATAGTCGTGTGCGTATTCGGACTCAACAAAGTAAATCTCACCGAGAGTTCCGTTGTCGATAAGCTCCTTTGTCTTTGCAAATGCGGGTGTGAATCGGCAGATCTGGCCGACCATAAACTTGCTGTTTGCAGCTTCTGCGGCGCGTACGATTTCTTCGATGTCTTCTCTTGTGAGTGCAAGGGGCTTTTCGCAAAGAACGTGCTTGCCTGCTGCAAGGCACTCCAGGCAAACCTTTTTGTGCTGCTGGTCGGGGATAGCAACGGAGATAACGTTGATATCGGGGTTGTTGATAAGATCGTGGTAATCTGTGGTCTGCTTTTCAACGGGGATGTTATACTTTTCGCCTGCTGCGCGAAGAGTCTTTTCGTTAAGGTCGCAGATTGCTGCAATCTCTGCACCGTAATGCATAGCTCCCTCAACGTGTGCCATACCGAACATCATACCGATGTTGCCTACAACCAATTTCTGTTCCATAGTTTTTTCTCCTTAAACCTAAAATATTTTAAATGTATTTTACTACAAAGCGTGTTTATAATCAATATATAAATATAAAATAAAAGCATAACTCCTCCGATATAAAAATCTATCGGAGGAGTTCGTTTACATACTTATCAGTTTATCGGTATGCTGTACTCATAAGCTGTGTACCAGACGTTGCTGGAGAAGCTTCTTGCGCGGATTACGACCTCATCGTCATAAACCTCAAACACTGCGCCGGTGCCGCTGACAATCTGACCCATAGGATTGAAATACATATAGCTCGGCAGGTTTACGGAAGTAATATTTCCGTTGGTTTCTACGCTCTGGTAGTTCCAGAGCTTTGATGTGTATTTGTCGCCAAATCCGAGGTGAAGGTGACCGCTTATGTATATGATGTTTTCATATTTTTGCAGTATGGCTTCTACTTTGTCGGATTCAGGGCCGATGCCGCCGTCCATAGGTTCGGGTTCATCGTCACCCCAGGTGGTCGGCAGACCGTGGCTTTCATTGAGTGGCTGATGGAAAACAAGGAAAATCGGCAGATTATCTTTTGAAGCTTCAGCAAGTGTTGCGTCAAGCCATGCGAGCTGTTCGTCGCTTACATAGGCATCCGTGCCGTCATCCTCGCTGCTCATTACAACGAATGTGTAGCCGTTGACCTTGGTTGAATAATAAACCTTGTCAATTTCCTGTCCCATAATCTGGCTGCCGTAGCGTGTGAAGCGCTCAGCTGATTCGGGGAATCTGTCATCTTCCTCGCTGCCCCATGTGTCGTGGTTGCCTACACCGAGGATAATGTTTTTGGCAGGTGAGTATTTTGCAAATACCTCTGCTGTTTTCTGCCATTGTTCCTCGTATGCGTGGTCGGTGATATCACCTGCAACAACAAGCGCATCAAGCGGATAATCAGCGTTTTCCATATCGGAAAGACCGAGCTCAAGCATAAAAGAACGGGTTGCCGAATCTTTCATATGGATATCGGAAATTGCGGCAAATGTAAGGTTGACGTTATCTTCGTCCTTCGGTGCAAACTTAGCGGAAATATTACCCGCAATCGGGAAAGATATAAGTGTTGTTATCGCCATAAATATGGCGGATATTACTTTGAACACTGCTACCATAGGTCAATAATCTCCTTAGTGATATTTGGGCATCCAGTCGCCGTGTACTTCAATAAGCTCGTCAACCATCTTCACAATGTCGTCGATGCTCAGCTCAGAAGCTGTGTGCGGGTCGAGCATTGCTGCCTGATAGATGTGATCCTTCTTCTTTGTAACGGCAGCTTCGATTGTGAGAAGCTGAGGGTTGATATTTGTCATATTCATTGCGGCAAGCTGAACGGGGAGCTTGCCCATATGGCAGGGGGTAATGCCGCTTGAATCAACAAGGCAGGGGACTTCGACGCAAGCCTCAGCAGGGAGGTTGTCGATAAGACCTGTGTTGAGCACGTTGCCGCCGATTTTATAAGGATTATTTGTGACGATTGCTTCCATAATGTAGGATGCGTATTCGTGTGAGCGTGTGTGTGTAACGTTGCCGTTGTCAAGGATTTCTGCTTTTTCACGTGCCCAGCGCTCGATCTGGTTTACACAGCGGCGCGGATACTCATCAAGCGGAATGTTGTAGTCAGCAATAAGGTTCGGATATTTATCCTTGATGAAGAACATATTGTACTCTGCGTTGTGCTCGCTGGATTCTGTGCAGTAGTAGCCAAGTCGCTTGATATATTCAAATCTTACCATATCGCCGTGCTTCTTCTCGGGGTCGGATGAAGCAAGTGCAGCTGCGTTGATTTCTGCGGCTCTTCGTCTGATTTCGGGGTAGAGATCATTGCCGTCCTTGTCGTGAATTTCGAGCAGCCAAGCCATATGGTTGATGCCGGCAATCTTGTCGTATCTGCCTTCGATCTTGTCGTCCATACCTACGTGGTGGAGCAGGTCTTTTGAGCAGGACTGGACAGAATGGCAAAGACCGATTGTCTTAACGCCTGTGTAGCGTGTCATATAGCCTGTAAGGATTGCCATGGGATTTGTGTAGTTGAGGAACCATGCATCGGGGCATACCTCCTGCATATCTCTTGCAAAATCCTCAAGCACGGGAATTGTGCGAAGTCCGCGCATAATGCCGCCTATGCCGAGTGTGTCGGCAATTGTCTGGCGAAGACCGTATTTCTTGGGAATTTCAAAGTCCGTGATTGTGCAGGGGTCATAAAGACCTACCTGAATTGCATTGACAACAAAGTTTGCACCTCTGAGTGCTTCCTTGCGGTTTTCAACGCCAAGATAAGTTTTGATTTTAGCCTTGCCGCCGTTAACGTTTTTGTTAATTGCGCTGAGGATTATTTCGGAATCTTCAAGACGCTGTTTGTCAATATCATAAAGAGCGATTTCGGATTCGCAAAGGCTCTCTGTGCACATACAGTCGCCGAGAACATTTCGCGCAAAAACGGTGCTGCCTGCACCCATAAATGTAATTTTCATAGTGTATCGCATCCCTTCTTTTACTTGTTAAGGCTAATATACAACAACTACTCTTATA
>JAFOBC010000391.1 GCA_017382015.1 Clostridia bacterium | reverse complement strand
TCACTACCGAGCCTGTTGCCATAGAGCCTGAGGCGGAAGAAGACGCACCGTTCTCTATGCCCGACTTTACTGCACCACCCGTGCCGCTCACTACCGAGCCTGTTGCCGTAGAGCCTGAGGCGGAAGAAGACGCACCGTTCTCTATGCCCGACTTTACTGCACCACCCGTGCCGCTCACTACCGAGCCTGTTGCCATAGAGCCTGAGGCGGAAGAAGACGTGCCGTTCTCTATGCCCGATATACCAAGCTTTTATAAACCCGTCGCTCTCGCTGAAGACGACAGCGATCCGCAGGACAATGAACTTATCGGCAATCAGCCGGAGGCTAACGTCGCAATTGCGCCTCCCGCACCTATGCCTATAGAGGTTGTTGACCACGAAGAAACCGACGAGGAACCGATAAAAATATATACGCCCCCTACTCCTGCTACCTTTAATTTCGGACGATTTAATATATCTGCCGACGTAGCTTCGCTGTTTCCCGACGTAACAGACGAAACCGTTACACAGCCTGAAGAAGCTGCACAAGCACAGGAGCAGCAGACCGAGCCCGTAACAGACAGCAAGACGCGCATAATAGATCCGCCTGCCTCCGAGATTGCAGAGCCTGAAAAACCTGCTGACGATGAGCAGAGCAAAACCCGTGTAATCGCGCCCCCGGCTGACGGTAAAACAAAACACATTGCATTTTCGCCCGTATACGAACGCCCCGGTATTGTAACAACGAGCAGTGCTTACGACAACACATCCGACCTCAACGCACTGCCTCACATTCTGCCTGCCGATGAGCTCATCGACGGCGACCAAAAAAAATTCCACCGCACAGGCGAAGTACCCAAGGTTGAGACCCAGCCAAAGCCTCCCGTTGTCAAGCACTACGAAGAAGGGCAGATGGTTCTTCCCGGATTTTTCGAACTTGAAGAGGTTGTAAGGGTCAGCGAAACCGAGGTTGAAGAAGAGCTCAAGCGCAAAAGGAGCAAAAAGGTTAAATCCTTCAGGCTTGAGGGCGCCGATATAGAAGAGCCGAGTATGGACGAAGACGTTTCGCGCGAGCTTGCAAGCGGAAGTTCCGAGGGCAAAAAGCACCGCAGATTCTCAACAACAAAAACACGTCACAGACTCTCTAAACAGCGCATCGAATTCACCAGACCTTCCGATGCAAAAAAGGTTCACACCTTTATCGCCCGCAATAAGCGCATTGCAACAATCAGCACTGTAATAACAGCAGTTTGCGCACTGATACTGCTGATTACAACAGGCTTCACAGCAGTTGCAGACAGCATAAATGCCGCCTGCGAGCCCGTCAACGGTGCACCTGCGACATACCTGATTTCGCTGATATTCCTCTGCGTTTCAATAGTAGCAGCCCTGCCTGCGTGCATATCCGGCGTTGCCTGCTTCTTCAACGGCTCAGGCAAATCCAACGCACAGACCCCCGTAATCGTCGCGGCGCTGGTTGCACTCATTCAGAACATAACAGCAATCACCTCATACGAATCTGAGGATTATCCCGTATTTTCACTTGCCGCAATTCTCCTGCTGTGTTGCACCTGCGCGGGCAACATTCTTGTCCACTCACGCACTATGTCAAACTTCGCCTTTCTCTATAAGCAGGGCAAAGAGGGACTTCACAGCATCAGAACAATTGACAACGCAAGCGATGCAAACCGTGTAAGCCAGAACGTTGTTATGGGTGATGCGGATATAAGATATTCCGGCAGACTCAAATTCGCCACAAAGTTTATGTCTTACTCGCTTTCGAGCAACTCTACAGACGACCTTTGCGCGAAGCTTGTACCTGTATCGGTAATCATAAGCGCTGTAATAGGCGTTATCGCAGGCTTTATAACCAAAAGCTATGCAGGCGGACTCAGCCTTTTCAGCGGCGCACTCTGTATGAGCGCACCTGCTTGCGCATTCATCGCCGCCAACCTCCCCCTGCTGATTGAGAACAAAAAGCTCATCAAAAACGGCGCAATGGTAACAAGCTATGCCGCCGCTTTCGAATACGAATCAACAAACGCTATTGCTCTTGACGCATCCGACCTTTTCCCCAGCGAAAACTGCAATATCCACGGAATGAAGACATTCAACGGCCTGCGCGTTGACGATGCCGTGCTCACCACCGCATCAATGCTCATTGCCGCAGGCGGCCCGATAAGCGGCCTGTTTGAGAATGTAATTATGGAGCATAACGAGCTGCTTCTCAGAGTAGAAGACCTCAAGTACGAGGAAAGACTCGGACTTACCGGCTGGATTCGCGACAGAAGAATTTTCGTCGGCAACCGCAAGCTGCTCGAAAACCACAATATCGAGATACCGATGAGCATTGACGAATCCAAATACGTACGCGGTGACAGACAGATTATCTATCTTGCCGACAACGGCAAGCTCGCCGCATTCTTCGTTGTAAGCTACGGCAGAAACAAAACGATTGCGGAATATCTGCGCCATATCGAAAACAACGGCATCAACATCCTCGTACATACAACCGATTCTAACATCAACGAAAAGTTTATAGCTAAGTGTTTTGATCTGCCGCTCAACTCTGTAAAGGTTGTCAGCAACACCGCAGGCGAGGTGCTCAAGAAGTACGCAGAACACACCGTAATACGCGAGGACGCAAAGCTGATACACAACGGCAAGGCTGCAGCATTCCTGCACGCTGTAAGCGCCGCAGGCAAGCTTTGCTCAATCGCAGGAAAAATAAGCACCCTGCAGACATTCTGTATGGCGGCAGGCTTACTGCTGACACTGCTTATTATGATTTTCAGCGGCCCGCTTTCGCTGACACCTCTGCACGTATGCATCTGCCAGATAATATGGGTTGCCATCGCTGCAATACTGCCGCTTTTCGGCAAAGAATAGCAACAAAAAACGGGCGAACACAATTCACCCTTACAATAATTTGTTTATCAAAAGCTCCTTTTGAAAGGAGCTGTCGAGCGCCAAGCGAGACTGAGGATTGTTGCGAAAAATAAATCAGCATATATTTGAGCAATCCTCCGTCACGGCTTACGCCGTGCCACCTCCTTTGAAAAGGAGGTTAAGTTCCAACCCAAAGCGATATAAAAAACACAGTTCGAACGTACAATAATTTGTTCATCGACAACTCCTTTTGAAAGGAGCTGTCGAGCGCCAAGCGAGACTGAGGATTGTTTTACAAAATAAATCAGCATATATTTAAGCAATCCTCCGTCACGGCTTGCGCCGTACTACCTCCTTTAAAAAGGAG
>JAFOBC010000390.1 GCA_017382015.1 Clostridia bacterium | reverse complement strand
TGCAAAGATGCGTGCTGCTGAATAAGGTGATATAAATGTTTTCTGAACTTGTTAAAGCAACGAGAAGCTTCCGTAATTTTGACCCTTCATACAGACTCAGCGATGAAACAATTCGCGGTCTTATTGAGCTTTGCCGTTATACTCCGTCAACTGCAAATTCACAGTCGATAAAATTTGCATATGCAAATTCTGAAGAATCTTGCGCAAAGATATTCCCGATGCTCGGTTGGGCAGGATATATCAAAGAAAATAAGCCGCCTTACGACGGTAATGTTCCTGCAGCTTATATTCTTGTATGTTACGATACTGATTTGTCAAATGAGTTGGAAATTGATGCAGGTATCTGCGCACAGACGATTGTACTTGGTGCAATGGATAAAGGTATTGCTGCTTGTATGATAGGCAGCTTCAATAAAGAGAAGGCCTCGGAACTGTTTGCGTTGCCCGACAATATTAAACCCCGTCTGTTTATTGCTCTGGGCAAGCCTGCAGAAACTGTTGAAGTTGTTGATATTAAAAATGGCGATGTTAAGTATTACAGAGAAAGCAAAGTAAAACATATTGTGCCCAAGCGCACTCTTGATGAACTTTTGGTTAAGTCAATGTAATATCTATACAATACAAAAAAGCGGACGAGTTTTACGCTCATCCGCTTTTTTGTTCTTAATTTGATTATTCGAAGTGTTTCTTCCAGGATTTGTCTGAGAGAATTTCACCCTTTGCAAGATTGAATGTGAGTGTTTCTTTGCTGGTTACAACCTTGATTATATCTTTGCTTGTATATTCTGCAGAGATTATGGTTTCATCAGTCTTATCGAAGAAGAGTCTGAGAAGGTTTTGTGCAGACTTATCATAATCGCCGGCATTATCAGATACGAAAAGAACGTTACCACAAAGGTTGTTAATTCGACCGAGAAGGAATTTCTGCTCATCAGTAAACTTAAGATTATCTTTTCTGAGGAAGAATACATCAGGGTCATTCATCCAAACTCTACCGTTCATATGGCGGCGGAAAATGGAGTTGTTGATTGCGCTCTGTGCGCTGAGCATTTCGTTAGCAACGTGAATCTTGTTGTAAATCTTACCCTTGTAGGTGAGGTCAACGTCACAGCTTATTCTGCAGGCGTCAACAACACCGATAGCTGCACCAATCGGAACACCGCAACCGAGGATGAGCTTATCGCCTACACATTCACGAAGGAATGCCATAGCGTCGCACATAATTTCGCCTCTGCTCTTGCCGTGTCTTGGTTTGATACACTGGCTGTAGAGGAAGTCGAGCTTAACCATATCGTAGCCCCACTCGTTGAGCACTACGTCAAATACCTTTCTGAGGTATTCTCTTACGTTTTCGTTGTAAATATCAAAGGTGTAAGCGCCACCCCAGGCGATACAACCGATCATCGGTTTACCGTTTGTGTCCTTTATGAGCCAGTCGGGATGCTCTTTTGCCATTCTGGAAACCTTCTGGCAGTTGAAGGGGGCGAGCCAGATGCCTGCTTTGTAACCCTTGTCGTGGATTTTATCGGCAATGTATTTCATACCGTGGGGGAATTTTGCAGGGTTATCGTCAAGCCAATCACCGATGTAGGTTTCATAACCGTCGTCAATCTGATAGATGGAAACCTGATCGTGATATGGATCAAGTCCGTCGAGATCACGCAAAATAATTTTTTCATCAATATTCTGGAAATAGTTGTACCAGGATGTATAACCGCTCATCATGCCGTTGCGTGTTGCGGGCATATCCCACATACCGAAGTATTTGTCGAAAACCTCTTCGTAGTTACCTTCAAAGTATACAATATCAAAAATCCGGAGAGCATCTGTAACTTTTTTGCCTTCGAGATCTTTGCAGAAGTAGAATTTGTTCTCCTTCATCTTGACCTTGAAATAGGTGAAACCTGTTTTTTCTGTGAGTGAACCCCAAAGTTTAACGTTTTCACCGTTGCGTACGTAGGTATAGCAGTGGCTGTGGAATTCGCCCGGTTTCTCGGAGTATTTGATCATCCATTCGTCACCGGTTTTTCTTGCAATGCCCTTTGTGTATTCTGAAATGTTCGAGAGCTTGATTACGCCGCGCATAATTTCGTCAGCGTGATATTCTCTTGTCTTTGTCCATGACTGATAGCCGTTGCCGAAGAATCTGTCGCCGCTTTTGAACCGGAACGGCATCTCTGCATAAAACTCAACCATTTCAAAAGTCTTTTTTGGTGTAAGAGTAACTGTATATCTGTTGCCCTCTTCGTTGATGCTGAGTGAATATACGTCGTTTTCCTTGTCGTTAGAGGTGATGACTTTGCCATCGAGCTTATACTTAACAGTATAAATCTTGTTCATTGATATGACCCCTTTCAATTATTCCATAATATTTTAACAGAAAGAAACATTAATTTCAATATATATAAGCTTTTTATTGACTGCTAATATGATTTATGCGATAATCTTTTCACATATTAAACGGAGGTAGCTATGGATAACAGAGTTTGGTTTAAACAGGCTCAGTTCGGAATGATGGCCCATTGGGGCTTATATTCCTTACTTGGCGGTGAATGGCGTGGCAGGCGTGTAAATGATTATGCTGAGTGGATTCAGGCATTTATGCCTATCAGCAATTCAGAATATTCAAAACTTGCCGATATATTTAACCCAATATATTTTAATGCCGATGAATGGATAAAGCTTGCCAAGGATTGCGGCATGCAGTATTTTGTTTTTACCTCTAAGCATCACGATGGGTTTGCGATGTTCAAGTCAGAGGTTGACAGATTCAATATTGTTGATTCAACACCTTTTGGCAGAGATGTTGTTGCTGAACTTGCTGAGGCTTGCTATAAATATGGCTTGAAGTTTGGTCTTTACTACTCTCAGGAGCTCGATTGGCATCACCTGCACGGCGGAGGATATGACAAATTTTCCGGATGTTCAGGTGTCAGCTGGGACAACAGCTGGGATTATCCGGATAGGGGAGTTAAAGATTTTTCGATTTGCTTTGAGGAGAAAATCAAACCTCAGGTTACAGAGCTTCTGACGCGTTATGGCGATTTGTGTCTGATGTGGTTTGACGTACCTCATACTATATCAAAAGAGCAGAGCCTTGAGCTCAATCAGCTTGTCAAAACATATCAACCTCAATGCTTGATAAATTCGAGAATAGGAAACGGTGCATATGATTACGTTTCGCTCGGTGATAACGAATATCCGACTGAATTTAAAGTAGAAGAAGATTCAGACCCCAATAGCCTTGACGGATTTAAATATTCACCATATGGGTTGTATGAAACTGCAGGTACACTCAACAGCTCATGGGGTTATAAATATTTTGACCAGGATTGGGTTACTGCTCAGGAAATTTGCGAGCGAAGAAGACGTCTTAACGGTATGGGTGTTAACTATTTACTCAATATTGGGCCTGACGGCTTGGGCAGAATTCCGTCGCTTTCGGTTGAGGTACTACGAAACGCAGCTATACTTCATAACAAATAACAGTACAATCGGAGATGATATATAATGAATTTGAGCCTGTTTTTGAATAATGAACTTGAAAAACCTCTTGATAATATTATTGATGATGGTGGTCTTTGCTCAATTTTAAGGACAGTAGCTTGTGTTGGAGACAGTCTTTCCTCTGGTGAGTTTGAAGCATTTGATGAGAATGGCAATAAATCCTACCACGATATGTTTGAGTATTCGTGGGGGCAGTTTATGGCGCGTATGGCAGGTATTGATGTTTATAATTTTTCGCGCGGAGGAATGACAGCTAAGGAGTATTGCGAGAGTTTTGCGCAGGCAAATGGATTTTGGGATGAAGATAAGGCTGCAAAAGCTTACATAATTGCGCTTGGCGTTAATGATGTGTATAATGCCGGACAAGCTGTCGGTTCGTTGGATGACGTTTGTATTGAGGATTATAACTGCAATGCAGATACTTTTGCAGGTCACTATGCAAAAATTATACAGCGCTATAAGGAAATTCAGCCTGAAGCAAAATTCTTCCTTGTTACTAAACCCAGGGATACTCGTGATGCAAAATGTGCAGAAGCTGAAAATATGTCAAAATTACTTTACGATTTGGCAGATGCGTTTTCCAACACTTACGTCATAGACCTTCGTAAATATGCTCCGGTTTATGATGAAAAGTTTTATGATTGTTTTTTTCTTGGGGGACATATGAGCCCTGCCGGCTATTATCTTACCGCTAAAATGATAGCCTCATATATTGATTATATAATACGTCATAATCAGAACGATTTTAAAAAAATCGGCTTTATTGGATACAATGGATAAAAAACAAGGCTTAAGGGGTGAATCCTTAAGCCTTGTTTTTGTTTGTTAAATCTTAGTGAGAAAATCAAATATCTCCCAACTGAATATATCAAAAATTCTAACCATCAGGTATGCGGTGCAGAAGCCAACTACAAAACCGCCTGCAATTTCGGGGAGCGTATGACCCTCAACCTTTTTGACATCCTGTGTGTTTTTGCCGTAAACGATGTTTTTGAGTGCGTTGAATGCTTCTGTAAGCTTTTCTACGGGAAGTCTTACTTTAATTGCATCAAACATAACGATGAAAGCAAAAACGCCGCTGACTGCAAAAACGTCAGAATCCCAACCGCTGTGTAAACCGATGCTTGCAGCGAGTGCGATTACAGTTGCTGTGTGAGAGCTGGGCATACCGCCAAGCTTGAAGAGAGTTTCTATAGTAACCTTATCAGCTGTAGTTCCTTTTTTCTTCGCGATGAGACATTTTATTGAGTTGATGATGACTTTAATCACCTGTGCGATGAACCATGACAACAAACATACGATGAAAATTCGCATTACATTTACTCCTTGAGATGTGATATATAGTATGTTACATTATTTTAACAAAAATTTCAATAGCAAAGCTTGAAAAAATTAATATTTTGTGTTAAAATTCTTAATAGTTTGTTTAAATATCGCGTTGACCGTGTCGAAAAAAAGGTTTATTCTAAAATAGTTACGTATTTTAAAGCGAAAATGGAGGACAGTATGGCAAAGAAACACGCAAATATGGGCAACCCCAATATTCCTACCTACACTACCCTCAAAGAAATTATTGGTAAGGGCACCGAAATGGGTGGCGATAATAAACAGTTTGTTTTTCTTGATAAAAACAAAGTTGAGCAGACAAGAACCTTCAATCAGACTTGGAGAGAAATGTGCGGCATAGGCACATATTATCATATGCTTGACCTTGTTAACCAGTCTAAAGTAGCGA
>JAFOBC010000389.1 GCA_017382015.1 Clostridia bacterium | reverse complement strand
TTTCACTTTCCTCCTAAAATTGATATCTTGAGCTTGAGTAATTCAAGTTCTTTCTTTTTCTTTTCATCTGATTCACCGTCCGGTGAACTTGCTCTCTGCTGCTTCGCACTCTCCAGTGCTGCTTTGGCACTTTCCAGTGCCTCTTCAGATCGGGCATTTATCGAAGTTGCAGCATATGCAGGAAAAGTCACTGCAGACACTTCAACGACGGAGCTTATTTCTTTTATTCTTCTTGTCGGATGATCTGTGTCGATGTTGTCCCACTCCTCGTCACCAACAGCAAACATGAAACTCATTCCGGTGATATCTCCACGAGATACCGCAGAATAAAGCGCACGAGCGTCAGCATTGTTTTCAGTGTCGAGATCAACGTCGATCTCCATGCCGGCTGAGTCAACTCTCAGCTGCATTGTTGAATTCCCGTTATTGTTTCGGGATCTCGCAAGCGGAATTTTCGAAAGATCATGATTGACCAGGAAGCGAACGTCTCTCAGATCGGCGTTATTCAGAGCGCCCTCTTCGATTACTTCATCGAATAATCCGGCGATGTCTGTGCGGCTATTATAAACGAGTGGTCTTCCCGTGATCCTGCTTCCACGCTCGCCCTGCTCGGCACGAACCTCGAAGCTGTATGATCTTCTTTCAAGTTCTTTATTCTTCAATTTTTTCACTTCCTTATTTTGTTATTTGGTTGTTCACAGTTTATTAATGTTTGTACCCTACCAAAATCAAATTTGGTTCACTGATCCACCCATTTATCCTGTATTTTCACGACAGCATCTAATATCTTGACCAAGATTTTACAGAATAAATCTATAAATCCGTAAGTCGCTAATAGCAGAATTGCATATTTATACATCTCTATCACCTATCAAATTAAATTTTGGTACGGTTTATTTTCTGAGAACCTGTAAGAACTCACTTCAAACATAATAAAAACATAAGCATATAATCAATATTCGCCTATGTATTCAACTACAATAGCTATCCTATTAGTTCCGCTTGCCAGTGAAGCCGCCCAAACGTACATTGTTACATCAGCTCCGCCATTAGCTATAAAATGACTTATGGTAACAAAGGTATCGTTATCATCCGATGTGCGTTCCTTTGTTGCAATCAGATTTCTTTGAGTTCTATACGTTGACGAGTCATTAGAAAGCGATAATGTAACTGATTTTGGAATGGATTCATTATAATTAAGAAACACATGTATCTTTGCCATGGTGTATTTCGGAATAAAAATGGTATAATCCGAAAGTACAGATTCTGTAGCAGTAGTTGCCATATTACAAACAAAGCATTTAGGCGTAAGTTGATAATTAGAACGAGCAAACGGCTGATAATTGATTAATCCTGCATCGTATACTGACTTGTCAATTATCATTGGCTTGAACACTAAATTTTGAACGTTATATCCCTCATACACGGCAATGCTAATATACATGGTTGACTGTGCTGGTGTTGGAGTTACTAATAATGCACCATTGCCAGTATCAGCTTTAAAATATGATCCACTTGCCGCATATAGCCTATATGTGTGCTCGCCACCACCCGAAGGACAACCGACTAAATAGTGATTACTATCACAATGGTCAATGACATTTACATAGCTGTTATAGGCTAATGCCAAAGTTACAACCGCAAGTTCATTGCTTGCCGATTCTCGGTTTACTGTTATAGTATAATCATCATTAACGGTAAATCTTACACCGTTTACTAATACGGATTTTCCACGATTACTTTCTGGTGCTCCTAATGAAGTAAAGTTTAAGTAATTTTTCAATCCGTTATCTGCTATAGGCACAAGTGCCGCTCTGTCCTCTGCTTCTAACCGTGTCAAATCCGTGTTTGGTAGAGCATATGGTGCGTAGTTCTGACTGATTTTCCAAGCTTCTTCTGTGCAGATCATTGGCTTGAAAACTAAACCACTTGAAATATTTGTCTGTGGACGAATAATAATCAGAATCTTTACTACACTATCTGATGATGAATAAGTAAATCTTGCTCCATCGCCTGTATCAAGTATATAGTAAATACTACCACCTCTATTATACTGGTAGTCCAGCATATATCCGTTTGTTGCTCCCGATGATCCACCAGCCGGGCATCCACTAATAACGTATTCTTCACCATTTATCAATGTTGTTGGAACTATCAAATTGCATCCAGCTTGACTTTGTATAGTTCCAACCGTAGCAACGCCTATAGTTCCGTCCTCATTAAATGTAAAGGTCGTAGAGTTATCATATGTGTATACATTACCGTTCCAGCTACCGTAAGTATTAAGTGCTTTGATAGCTTCTAAATCCGATAAATCTATACGATTCTTCGCCCCACTATCCACAACCTCAGCAAGACTTGCACGATCCTCAGCTTCAAGGCGTGTCAAATCATAGTTTGGTAGAGCTGGCGGTGCATATTTATGAGATATGTTCCAGTCTGCTTCTGTACAAAGCATTGGCTTAAATATTAACGGAGTTCCTCCGACAGCATAACCGTTAGCAATGCGGATTTCATAACAAATTGCATTTCTGTCTGCTGTAAATGACGCACCTGTTCCATAATCATATAGCTCATACAGAACAGTACCATCTGTCGAAACCGTCCTGCCACTATAAGTACCTACACTGCCGGACGCTGGACAACCAGAAATTACATAAACTGAACCATTTTTAAGGTTATATGCCGGTATTCGGAATGTAACTATATCTGTAGCAGTACCGCTAATACTAATAGTTTTATCATCATTGATAACAAAGGTGATGCCGCGTAAAGTACAACCATTCGATGCCCATACAATAGCACTACTTGTATTAACTGCTTTAATGTCGGAAATATTGCTTGATAATCGGTTTTTCGCACCTTCGTCAACGCACTCAATCAGTCCAGCTCTGTCTTCGGCTTCTAACTTAGTTAAATCAGCATTGCTAATTGCTGCTGTTCTGAAGTTATGATCGATTGCGTTCCATACCACTTCCGGAACAATCATTAAATTATCGAATGATGCATTAGCGTCTGTCGAATAGAAATAGAACTCAGTTGCAGTATCAGCAATAGTTATTGATTTTACATTTGCTCCGTTAGCAAACCCTGATGCTGTTCCAATTGCTGTGCCAGCACTATTTTTAAGTACGCCGTCTGCAAGTATGTTACCAGCGAGTGTTGCGTTACAACTGATATAATATTTACCAGCCGGTAAATTTACAGTTAAGCTTTTGGTTTTTGAATTGCTAATTATTGTAAGCTGACTTTCCGGACAAAGATTATTTGCACCAGTTTCTAAAGCATACAAAATATTTGTTTGGTTGGTATCGGCTTTAAACTCAAGCTTGCCAAATGCCTGGTTAGCTGTGTCGCTTGTCTGTATTGCTGGAGTAGCCGGTGCGCTTGACGGCTTAGTGTAGCCAGTCATTGCCGTAACCTGATTTGATGCAATGGCTATATCCTGTTTAGTTACATTTATTTTACCGTCAGTTTCTGAAATACTTGAAATTGTTTCGTCGGCGTCAACAGAAAAAGCAGAAACGTCCAGTCCAGCAATTGCATTAGTAACTGTTGATTCTGTGGCCGCCTTGTTTGTTGAAGCGTTATAAACGCCGTCAAAGGTTAAATTATCCTGCTTACCAGCAAGCGCGTTATATACGCCGCCTGATTCAACGGGATTTGTGCTGTCTTCTGTCGGCGCGCTGTCGAAAGTTAAAGCGTCCTGCAAGCCCAGATTTTCAGCCGTTTTATTGCCGGCCAGCGTTTCGCCGTTAATCTGCGGCAAGTTTGATAAATCGTTATAGTTATCTGTACCGCTTCCGCCGCCGCCGACCATCTTTTTTAAAATTGCTAATTCAAGGATATTCATGATTTAATCACCGCCAAACTTTTTCCACGTTGAGCCGTTCCAGTAATAGACAAGTCCCGTATCAAGTTCTACAAACTTAATATTGCGGTCTTCGTACTTATCGCTAAGCGTTGGCTTTGTATCTGTGGACTCACCTTCATAATTGCCGTTGTTTCCATTAAGTGTAACCATCTCTTATACCTCCTCATCCGTCACCGTCTTGGATTCGTCCACAACATCAACCTGCACATTCTGCCCTGTCTGATATTGCGCTGCGTTTTCTGCATCGATCCAGTTAAGTGACATGTATCGTTTGCCCTCTAATTCCGGCAAAGGTCTTAAACCGAGAGCAGCTCGCTTTTCGTTCTCGTAAAGCGCACCCGTCGGACTCAGAATGTTGATCATTTCAAGAGTCTGTGAAACCGTCATGAAGATCAGTTCTTTTGGCATATATCGAACTTCGTTTCCGAGACTCTTTTCTCTTTCGGCGAAGAGCTTCTTTGTAAATGCCTGGCTGAAACTTATTATTAAAGGTTCCAGTGTCTTCTGATAGAACGCTTCATACTGCTCTTTGTTATAATCGCCCGTCAGGATCGCAAGCGGAACGCCCCAGTTTCTGAGGATCTTTTCATCAACAAATTCGAGTGTCGGCTTGTCAACAAGGTTCGTTCTTCGCTCCAATGGCGTGAAGTCTGCCTTGAGATCCATCGGAAGGAAGCCGGACTCGTTGTTCATCAGCTTCTTTTCGAGTTCTTTCAGGTTCTTATCCATGCTGCCATCGTCGATCAAAGTATTGTACTTGACAACGCCGTTGACAGCATAAGAAGCTTTCATGGCTTTTGCTACACCCTGCAACAGATCATGATTCAGGGATAGTGTTTCAAGGATTGCTTTGTGATTTGGTTGTCCCATCACATCGCCGCCCATGTATTCGTTGACGCTGTAGTTGAAGCGAAGATGAATCACATCTGAATACCTGATCGTCGTATCGTATCCGTTCAAAAAATAGAAATGAACGAATAATTCTCCACTTTCATCCTCTATGAAGTCTACCTGTGAAGGCTTGATCGGATATAACGCAGTATAATACCGGCGTTCGGCTCCTGTTTTGTCGTCAATCCACACTTTGTAAGTCGGAACGATGAAAGCATTGTAGTTCAGGAGAAGCAGCCATGTCATTTTCTCGATAAATTCGCTCGTTGTCATGAGCCGGTTCGGCTCATCGAGGACTTTCTGAACTGAACTCTTCTCCACTGGTGACGGATCTGCTCCGTTCACTCGAACGTGTGTCGGATTCAGCTTCTTGATTTCGTCAACTATGCATTTCAGAGCCTGCTGCACAACATCAGAAGCATATATGTCAGTACCGAACTGACTGTACCACGGTGTAAACCCGTCAAGCGTCATCGCCTGTCGGTTATTTTTC
>JAFOBC010000045.1 GCA_017382015.1 Clostridia bacterium | reverse complement strand
TTGACAGTGATATGACATTGCCCGATTACTGTCCCGATATTAAAAGTATTCTTCGGTGCTCTGTTGAGCCGGGCATCAATTCCGTCAATGTAACGGGCAACCGTATCACCGCGCAGGGCAATGCGGTTATACGCCTCGTTTACGTCAGCACAGATGATAAAATATCGTGCTTTGAGCAGAATTATCCGATGGATAAGTATGTTGAAATGAGTTCGCTCACAGCTGAATGTCAGGCGGTTGCAACCGCAAAGGTGAGCTATGTCAACTGCCGTGCCGTCAGCCCGCGGCGTGTGGATATTCACGGCTGTATTTCTGTGATGTTTTCTGTGTTTCGCTGTGAAAAGCACGAGTATGTAAGTGGTGTGGCAGGGGATTGTGTGCAGCTCAGGTTTCAGCCCCTTACCGTTTGCAATGCTGTGGGCTGTACGGCAAAGCTTTTTGATATGAGTGAGGTTGTGCCGGTAGGCAATGTTGAGAGCCCGGTGAAAAGCATCGCTTATGCTGACGGATTTGCGTTACTTAACGAAATAAAGGCGGTCAGCAATAAGCTTTTACTCAAGGGTGAGTTTGTGCTAAATGCAGCTCTTTGCTGTGAGGATGGCACCGTACGTAAAACAGAGCATACGATGCCTATAAGCAGGATTGTTGAGCTTGACGGAGTTGACGAAAGCTGTATTTGTGATGTCAGCACTAAGGTTTGCTCGCTGGATGTACAGCTAAGGGCGGATGAAAACGGAAATATGCAAAATCTTGATATGGCTGTTTGTGTAAAAGCTTTTGTCTGTGCGTATCGCGAGTGCAAATGTGCTTGCGTGCAGGATGCATATTCGCTCAAAAGTGAGCTTGAATTGAGTAAAAGTGCCGTTGAGGTAAGCAGATACGTGCAAGCTGTTGATGAAAACTTTCTTGTTGCTTTCCAGACTGAGCTTGACGGATGCGAAAAGGGCGAAATAATTGATTGTCGCTGTGATGCCGTAACAAGTGTCAGCACTTCTTCGCAGGAGGGCATCGAAGTCAGTGGTACTGTTACGGTTTGCATTACTTATCTTGATGATGACGGCAAGCCGACAATGGCTCAGCGCCGGAGTGATTATCATTTTTTAAAAGCTGTTAACGGTGCTGACGGTAAGCTTATGTGCAACAGCGATGTTGTTGCCGTTGCCGTAAGTGCAAACGGCAGGGGTTCTGCCGTGTCGGTAAAGGTACAGCTTAATATCAAGGGAATGGTGTTTGAGAATCGGTCAGTAAGTCTGGTTTCCGATGTGCGTGAGATAAAGTCCGCCAAAAGCTCCGATTCTTCATCAATTACTGTCTATTTCAGCGATATGGGCGAATCTTTGTGGGATATTGCAAAACGGTATAACACCTCTGAGGAGGCAATCCGACGCCGTAACAGCATAAAGGGCGACGTGATTGAAAGCGAAACAATGCTTATTATTCCGCAGGTGTGATTGAAAGGAGGGGCAATCAATATGGAAAACAAAAATATTTACAGCGATATTGCCGCAAGAACAAAGGGTGATATATATATCGGTGTTGTCGGCCCTGTGCGTACGGGTAAATCGACTTTTATAAAGCGCTTTATGGATGAGCTTGTTATTCCGAATATCGATGATATTGCAAGGCGAGAGCGCGCGGTAGATGAGCTGCCTCAGTCTGCGGCGGGTCGTACAATTATGACAACCGAGCCGAAATTTATTCCCGAAGAGGCTGTTGAGATAACGGTAGGCGGCGGTGTCGGGATAAAAGTCAGGTTGATTGACTGCGTCGGCTATATTGTACCGGGTGCACTCGGCTATATTGAAGATGAACAGCCCAGAATGGTCAAAACTCCGTGGTTTGATAAGGAAATTCCTTTTAATATGGCGGCTGAGCTCGGTACAGGCAAGGTTATTGATGAACATTCTACAATAGGTCTTGTCGTCACTACCGATGGTACTATAGGCGATATAGCAAGAGAAGATTACGTTCAGGCGGAAAAACGCGTTATAGATGAGCTCAAGGCACTAGGCAAGCCTTTTGTTGTTCTTCTCAACAGCATTTCTCCCGATTCTCATAAGGCTGAAAAGCTTTCGGAAGAGCTGATTAACTCTTACGGTGTGCCGGTAATTCCCGTCAACTGCAAAGAGATGAGCGAGGAGCAAATAAAAGATATATTAAGGCAGGTGCTGTTTGAGTTTCCTGTAAAAGAAGTTGGTGTTGACCTGCCGGGTTGGATGAGCGGTCTTGACAAAGAACACCGTGTTTATGCTGCGGTTAGTGATGCTGTTTCTGCTGCGGCAACAAAGCTTAAGCGTGTGCGAGACGTACCTGCTTTCGTGCAGTCTGTGTGCGAGTGCGAGTATATATCAGGCGCTAAGGTAACGGCAATGGATTTGTCT
Source organism: Clostridia bacterium (assembly GCA_017382015.1). Taxonomy (GTDB): domain Bacteria; phylum Bacillota; class Clostridia; order Oscillospirales; family Acutalibacteraceae; genus UBA8612. Next base: position 2,473 of record JAFOBC010000045.1, on the reverse strand, counting down.
ACGGGCAGCGCAAAGGTATCCGCCGTGACCGAGCCGTCGCTTTTCTTCAGCGTGCTCAGCGAAGCAACGGGCACGCAAATAAAAAACGAGCAGTCCCTTATGGAAGAACTGCTCGAATTGAACAAAATCAAAAAATCTTATATGCGTCTTAAAAACGCTCTTGATGAGGTTGAGGCAACAGGGTACGGTATTGTTATGCCTACTACAGAGGAGTTGACGCTTGCCGAGCCTGAAATAATGAAGCAGGGCGGCAAATACGGCATCAGGCTCAGGGCTTCTGCGCCTTCTGTGCATATGATGCGAGCGGATATAACTACCGAGGTTGCACCGATTGTCGGCTCCGAATCGCAGAGTGAGGAGCTGGTGGAATATTTGCTCAAGGAGTTTGAGGAGGATCCGCTGAAGATATGGCAATCAAATATCTTTGGCAAATCTCTCAATGACCTTGTTAACGAGGGGCTTCGCAATAAGCTTGGACGAATGCCGACCGATGCCCGTATGAAGCTTCAGGAAACCATAGAGAAGGTGATAAACGAGGGTTGCAGCGGACTTATCTGTATTATCCTTTAAATGTCTTGTATTTTTCGGATTGGGCGACGGCGAGTGCGTCACAGCGCTCGTTTTCGCTGTGTCCGTTATGCCCTTTAATCCACACGAAGGTAACCTTGTGCTTTGCAATTTCGTTGAGAAGCTCTTCCCAAAGGTCGGCATTAAGTGCCGGCTTTTTGTCTTTTTTTATCCAGCCGTTTTTTCTCCAGCTTTCTGCCCATCCTTTTGTTATCGAGTTGTATACGTATTGCGAGTCTGTTGTAACGGTTACCTTGCAGGCAAATTTAAGCGCCCTGAGTCCTTCCAGTACCGCTGTTATTTCCATTCTGTTGTTTGTTGTGTCGCGGGCGCCGCCGGAAAGCTCTTTTTCTTTTCCGTTACAGCGCAGTATTGTGCCCCAACCGCCGGGGCCTGGGTTTCCGGAGCAAGCTCCGTCAGCAAATATTTCAACGTGTTTAAGTTCATTACTCATATCATGTGACCGCCCGTTAGTTGATTTGACCTGCTTATTGTATCATCTTTTTTGTGCTGTTACAACCTTGTGCGGATATTTTTGTTATATCAGGTCAATAATCACTTAAGGTACATATCATATTTAAACGGAGGTAAAGGTTTATGAAATCGTTTTGCGTGTTGAATGAACAGCAGGATGACAGCACTTATGAGCGTGTTGGCTCAGCCGCTTGTGAATTGTTTTCTGGTAAAATAGGTGTTGCGTGTGATGGCGGGGATGCTGCTTTTCGTGTCATCTCACTTGTTGCATCGGGTGTTGCAAAAAGCGGCAGAAGAGCGGTGGATTTTGGCTGTATCAATGAGTCCAGAATCCCTTTTTTGTTGCTGAATTACAGATTGTCTGCAGTAATTTTTGTCAGCTGCGGTTTTTTCGTCAGGTTTTACAGTGTGGATTCAAATCAGACTGAGAGTAATATTAAAGAGCTGCTGTCTGGGCTGCTCAGTTCGGACGAAGTATTTTTATCCGACGGCGGAGAGGTTATTGACATTAATTCTGATTTGTCCTATTTTAGTGCTCTTCTTGCCGCAGCAGAAAGCCTCGAAGATACGGTTTCGTGTATCGTCAGCCGAAATGCTGATATAAAAGGTGCTCTTTGCTCTGTAATTAATCGTGCAGGCGGCGACCTTGCCTCAAAACCTAAGCTGTTTCTGAGTGCATCCGGTCTTTGCGTCAGCGCTGCTGATGAGCAGGGGAATATATTGAAGCACAGTAATCTGCTTGAAATATGCAGTGTATGTCATCTTGAAACAGGAGCTGACCTCACAGTGCCTTTTTATGCCTCTCCAAAGCTTGAATTGATTGCGGCTTCAAGCGGAGCAAAGCTGAAAAGAAGCTTTGATGCAGGCTCGGAGATGTGGCAGAATGACGGACTGTTTCTTGCGGTGGAGTTGCTTAAAAATATGTCCAGATACGGTATGGGGCTTTGCTCTATGTCAAAGCGTGTCGGCACGTCTGCCGTGGTCAGAAAAAATCTGCGGTGCAGTATGAGTGTTGATGCTTTGGCTGATATAATCCCGTGTGAAGAGATGGTTACCGACGGCAGAAGTATATATGCCAGAATTGGTGGCGGGCAGGTGCTTCTCACACATTCAGCCGTGCATGGCAGTTACTGTATGGAGGCTTCATGTGCGGATAGCGAAACAGCCGCTGAGCTTAGCGGAAAAATAGCCAACCTTCTCTCGTCTTGACAATTATACGGGGGTAATATATAATTTAGTTGTGTCATTCTGAATTTTTTCCGTCTTTGGTGTTAGGCGGATTATATATTAAATACTAAACAGAAAGGATTATTTGCGGTAATTTCAAAACTTTTAAATGAGTTTATCCAGCTGTCGGAAAGTACCGATGGCTTTGTTTGCTTTGCAGTTTACCGCATCACGAAAATTTATGTCAGAGAAGAATTCAGGCGAA
>JAFOBC010000044.1 GCA_017382015.1 Clostridia bacterium | reverse complement strand
TGAAGCAACTGAACCCGTTGAAACAACAGAGCCTGCTGAGGCAACTGAACCCGTTGAAGCAACTGAACCCGTTGAAGCAACAGAGCCTGCTGAAGCAACAGAGCCTGCTGAAGCAACTGAGCCTGCTGAGCCGGTAATTGATTCGGCCGCGATTCTTGCTATGGACAAGTTCCGCAGACACTCTTTCTTAACACCCGTTTCTGTTGAGCCACTAGTGCTTACAGAGTCTGTTCCGGCTCCTGTGCCCGTTCCGACAGAACAGCCTGAACCTACAAAAGAAGAAAAGCCTTTCTGCATTGAATCTTTCCTTGCTGACAAAGGCATTCAGATAGTGGCATCAAATGCAAGGAAAACTATACCGCCGATTGAATCTCTTGCTATATCAATTGCGCTCAACTACCCGCTGACAAAGGACTTTATCCGACATCTGAGAGACTGTCTGTGCAAAAAAACATTCACTTTTACATACTCAGTAGCAAATCTGACGCCGCAGGAAAGAGCGGCAATTTCTGAGCTTGCAAACAAACTCAAAGAGTACTGTCTGATTTCAGGCTGCAGCAAGGTAAACAATGTAATCCGCGGCACACTCAGCACAAATTCCAAATGTATCAAATTCCTGTGCGGCGATTTTGCTGAGATATACGCAAAGAGCATAACCATCGACATCATAAGAAAGCTTGCCGCTGAATACAGCGTTGATTACGAGCTTTATTACAATGTTGAATTTGTCAAAGACAACAAAAAGCATGAGCTTGATATACTTTTCCGAGTTGGCCCCCACGTATTCTGGGAAGAGGTTAAAACAGGTGACCTTGACGCTGACAAATACACTATGATCGGCCATCTGCTCAAAGTTGTTCCGGACAGATTGCTTCTTCTTGCAGCCGACAGAGACAACGCAGCAGTACAGGGCATCTCTTTCTTCTACGACTACTTTGTCGCCAACACAAACACATTTAAGGATACGCTTACTACAATGATTAAAAAAGCCTTTAAGGAGGGCACAAACTAATGAATAACAAATTTACAAAGGGCGCAACATACCGCGTCGGCCACATCGACACAACAGCAGAGCTTATCCCCCAGACATCGTCATTCAAAGCACGACCCAACGAGCAGCACATTTTTGAGCCGAAACCAAACACGGCTACAATAGAACAGGTGTGGGAAACTCTTGAGCAAGGTCAGCTCACCGACCTTGATAAGACACTTATCTCAATCATTGCCGTTTTTGCAAGCGCAACCTGCACAACAAGAGCACTTTCCGAAATGCTTATCCTTCAGGGTACAAGCGCAAGCAAAAACGTTATTGAATCCTCCATCAAAAGGCTTCACCGATACAACCTTATTAACCTCTCCAGATTTCAGAACGAAAACGGAACCCAGCCCAGCCTGCGAATCATTACGCTTACGATCTTCGGCTCACAGCTGGTTGAAAAGCTTGAGGTGCCGCACAGATTCAACCCGAAGGCAACAGCATCGGCAGAGCCTCACCAGGTCAAATCCAGAACCGAAACCACCCACCTTATCTGCAACTGGCTCAAACAGCTCCCCGTAGAGAGCTTCGAGGTTCGACCCGTTATAGTTATAAACCCCAAAGACGATGCAATCATCAGACCTGCCGCAACCATTACCCTCTGGGGCGAAAAGCTCTTCTTTGAAGTGCCGCGCCGACACGAAGGTTGGCTCGAGGATATTACGGACAAGCTTCACCGCTACACCAAGGTGTTTGCCGGCAAGCCGCTTCCTACCGTTATAATCAACGGCGAGGACATCCGTATGAACCACGAGATTTATGAAGCACTCAACAATTCCGGCTATCCGGGCGAGGTACTCTTCACAGAAGACACCGCAATGTTCGGCACAGCTTTCAGAACCTGCCTTTACACGTTCAATGAAAGCAACGTCATAAAGTTCGCATTCAATGAACCTGAAACTCAGGCAGTATAAAAACAGCTTACCACACAGTCGCAGAAGACGCGGTCAGATGCAAAAATCTGTGACCTTAATCCGATAAATACAACGCCGTTTAATCAGCAGCTGAACGGCAACAGGAGGTGATGTTTTCCGCACGGTTATACGGGAATTTCCGTGCGGAGAAACAGAATAATAAAAAAGCAGAGCAGTTACCGATCGGGCGGCAGCTGCTCTGCTTTGATTTTATATTTATTTGTTTTCGAAATACTTTTCGATTGCTTCAACGGCAGACTTTATATCGTCCTCGCCCGCAAGTTCAACAGCGCCCTTATCGACAAGGTTAGCTGTTTTTGTGTTGATGGGCAGACGTGCAAGCACGGGCAGACCAAGCTCAGCCGAAACCTCATCAATCTTGCTCTCGCCGAAAATTGAATGCTTCTTGCCGCAATCGGGGCACTCGAAGTAGCTCATATTCTCAACAAGACCGATAATCGGCACGTTCATAAGGTTTGCCATATTGTAAGCCTTTTTGACAATCATTGTAACAAGATCCTGCGGAGTTGTGACAACAACGATACCGTCAACGGGAAGATTCTGGAAAACTGTGAGCGGAACATCACCTGTTCCGGGAGGCATATCGACAAACATATAGTCAACATCGCCCCATGCAACCTCGTTCCAGAACTGCTGAATTACACCCGAAATAACGGGGCCTCTCCACACAACGGGGGCATCCTCTTTTTCGAGCAGAAGGTTGACCGACATAACGCGGATACCCGTCTTGCTCTCTGCGGGGATAAGACCCATTGCGCTCTGCTCAATGCCCTGCTTTACACCGAAAGCCTTGGGGATTGAGGGGCCTGTTATATCAGCATCGAGAATTGCCGTCTGCTTGCCGCTTGTCTGGAAAGCGGAAGCGAGAAGGGAAGTGACGAGGGACTTACCTACGCCACCCTTGCCGCTGACAACACCGATTACCTTTTTTACGTTGCTGAATTCGTTCTGCGGAAGTCTTAAATCCTGCTTCTCTTTGCTGTCGCAGTTTGAAGAACAGGTAGAACAATTACCGCTGCATCCCATTATAAAAAACCTCTTTTCAAGTTAAAAAATCAATTATTTAACGATATATTTGCCCTACGGCAAATGCGATATAATTTCAATATATGAAATTGCGATATAGGCTCGATAAATCTCGCCTGCGATATGATATAAATCCCTTGTGTGCCGCAGCACATATCGCACGCAAAGCGTATATCGCATTGCTAAGCAATATATCGCAAATCCCGTAAGGGATTTATATCGCGACAAAATTATCTGGCGATAATTTTGTTATTTCGCAACAATGTTTACGAGCTTGCCCTTGACGTAAAGCTCTTTGACGATTGTCTTGCCTTCGATTTCTGCGGCAATCTTTTCGTCTGCCTTTGCAAGTGCAATTGCATCTGCTGCTTCGATTTCTGCGGCAACCATCATCTTTGTACGGATTTTGCCGTTAATCTGAACAACAATCTCAATCTCGTTATCAACGCACTTTGCCTCATCGTAGGTGGGCCACTCGCCGTTTGCGAGCATTGCGTTGCCCATAGCCTCGTTGATTTCCTCTGTAACGTGAGGAGCAAAGGGATTGAGGAGAGTGACGAAAGTCTTAAGCTCTTTGCGTGTAACAGCGCCTGCATCGTAAATCTCGTTAAGGAGAGTCATAAGAGCGGCAATTGCTGTGTTGTACTTGAGCGACTCAATATCGGAAGAAACCTTCTTGATTGTTCTGTGGAATGCAGACTCGAGCTTCTTTGAATACTCGTCTGAATCGGTAAGAATTGACTGAAGATTCCATACTCTGTCGATAAATCT
>JAFOBC010000388.1 GCA_017382015.1 Clostridia bacterium | reverse complement strand
CACCGCCCTGTGAACAATAATAATGTAAAATAAAAAATAACTGTGAACAAAAACAAAGAGCCGTCGCAAAATGCGACAGCTCCCGTTAAACAGAAATTTACTTATTTCATACCGTTTTCATAGGCTTCGATCATCTTCTTGCTCGTTTGACCCGCAGAATTTTCAGAGCCTGAAACCGTTGATATTCCTTGATTTTTTGTGTGGCTGTCAGATACGGACTTCATTTGTCCCACGTGACGTCTGAACTTTTCGAGGTATTTTTCCGTTGATTCTCCTGAGAAAATCTTGATACTTAACTTCATCGTATTCTCATCAACGGGAGTCACATAAATCTTATCTATATAGGTATCAACGAATTCTTTTGAAATTATTCCGCATCTCGCATCAGACTGAGCTGCGGCAATCGCACTGCGAACGGCATTGATGTGTTTTTTGAATTCTTCGCTTGATTCAAGTGTTTCTGAAAGCTCTCTAATCAGTTCTTCCGTTTCTTTGATTTCATTGTTGCATTGCTCTGTCATCTCAAAGAAATCTCTGTCGGTAATCTTACCTGCAACATTGAATTCAAGCAGCTTTGCTTTTTTCTGCAAAGCAAAATCTATCTTCTTTTCGAGTTCTTTTATTCTTTTGGGCAATTTCCCGTTATCGGTCATTTCTGCGTAATCACGCAAATATTCTTCAACAAGTGCATCGGCGTTTGCTTTTGTATCACGGAAAACTTCAAAAAGAACCGGTTTGATTTCTTCTTCATAAATTGCGAACGATGCGCAGGAATCGGAACCGCCTTTGATTTTGCCCGAGCATATCCATTTACTGTTTTTGTTTCCGCTTCTGTCTTTGGATTCACGGCGGTAATATGCTGTTCCGCAGTCCATACAGAAAAGTTTACCCGTCAGCAGATTTGCATGGTTACAAATACCCTGACGTGCTTTTACATCTTCGCTTCTTCTTCGAAGAATCACATTTGCCTTATCCCATAATTCTTCCGAAACGATGGCAGGCACAATTTCACCTGTTTCATCTTTGAACATAACCCATTCTTCAGGTGGCAGGAACTTCTGTTTCTTTGTGAACATATCAACAACACGGACTTTGTTGCCGACATAGTATCCCTTGTACTTGGGATTTGAAATCATATTTGACATTGTCGAGTGAGCAATTTTATTGCCCTTGTTATTACGGTATCCCTTGTCCCAGAAAATTGTTTCAATCTGCTTCATGCTATATTGATCGGTTGCATAAAGTTCAAACAATTCTCTTACCATTTCTGCCTGTTCTTCGTCAATAACAAGCCTTTTATCAAGTTTTTTGTAGCCGAATATATTACTGTTGCCAAGAACAACGTTTGACTTGATTGCCTGCTGATGACCGAACTTAACTCGGCTCGAAAGCTTGCGGAGTTCTTCCTGCGCAATTGAGGACATAATCGAAAGTCTGAGTTCGCTGTCTTCTTCAAGGGTGTTTATGTTGTCATTCTGAAAGAATACGCCGACACCGTATCCGAGAAGCTGACGGGTAAACTGAATCGAATCGAGAGTGTTTCTTGCAAAACGTGAGATTTCTTTGGTGATAACCAAATCGAACTTTCCGTCTGCCGCATCATCAATCATTCTGTTGAAATTTTCTCTTTTCTTTACCGAAATACCCGACAGACCCTCATCTACGTAACCCGGCACAAAAGTCCAGGGAAGATGCTTACGGATAAAATTCTCATAAAAGCTTACCTGATTGCCGAGCGAATTCAACTGCTCATCGCTGTCCGTCGAAACACGGGCATAATATGTTACCCTGAGCGGAATCTCATATATGCTTTTCATTCTCATTTGCATTCTGACGCTATGTATATCCATTTATCTACAATCCCTCCATATTGAATATGATTTCGTTAAATCATTATCTATATATTAGCAGAAACGCAAAAGAAAATCAAGAGCGAAATTTATCTTGATTGGTTTGACGGCTTACGGGAATGAATCTTGTTTGCCATACGGTTTCTTTCAGATTCGCTTATCAGACCTTTTCCGTAAAGAGTATCGTTGAAATAAATGAGCCAAAGCTTTTCAATAACACTTTGTTTTTCCGCTTCACTCATTTTTCTGCCTGAATTCTGTTCGTTATTTATTTCCATAAGCCATCTCCTTCCTTTTTAATGTTGTTTGCCAAAATCTTCTGTTTATTCTTACGAATTTTTCGACCTCCTTATTATCAGTTAATTATTGTTATAGAAAGCAAACTCTGCCGAAACCGAGCTTGCCATTGTGGATGGTGCGTTATACAAAGCAGATATGAGATATGATTTGATATTTTTGATTTTTGTTGTGGAACTTTCAATGCAGCCGATGACGTATTCGATATGCTCTGACGAAAGTTTTTTGAACCGTGAAATAACGATCTCTCTCGGAAAATCACTTCCGCCGATTCTGACGGTGGGAGTTGTTCCCGACATAACATCTGCCATTATGAGAATAATCTCTCTGACCATTTCGGCATCGCCGTTGATACAGTCATATTCAATCTGTTCTTCAATACTTTCTATCAGCTCATCATAACTGATAGATGGATTGATGTAGATGATATTATTATTATTCTCTTTATTATAGATAGAGTTCGATTCTGATACTTCACGAAGTTCGGTTTTAACACTTCCGGAAGTTTGATTTTGATACTTGTCAGGTTCGATTTTGAGCATTGACAAAGCCGACGGTGCAATTATTATTTTCGAAGGCTTTCCGCAGCCGTCACGGTACTTTTCTATCAGACCCGAATTCTGCAATTCTTTGAGAAGTCTTACTGCCTTTGCACGGGCACAGCCGAGCTTTTCGCATATTTCGTTTATTGTGTAGACTACAAAAATATTGCCGTAGGAATCGGTGAATCTGTCTGCATTTATTTCCGACAGACCCGTTCGGTCAAGTATCATAGCAAAAAGCAATTTTGCATCAACTGACAAATCAGAAAACAAAGATGAATCAATCAGCGCTCTGGGAAACTTCAGAAATGAAAACTGTTCCCTATCGCCCAATGAATCACCCGTCTTTCTTTCCGAGACCGACTTTTTCAGCGTGAGCTTTTGCCTTTTCCGTCTGTTCTTTTGTCCTTGGCGGAATAAGTTTTATTGCAATGCTTGATTTCGGTACTTCATAAAACTCTCCGCCGTACTGGTCTGTGCGTATGTGACGGAGCACACCGTGATTCTTTCTGTCAAACTCTGCAAAACGCCTTTTAAGCGGTTTGGAATTGATGTAAACAGACCAAAAATCTTCATCGGCATTTGAGAGAAGAATATTCTCTTTTTCATACTTGGTTAAATGATACATTTTACCTCCTTATTCGTTTAATATGTCCGTTATCGGCAAGTTAATATACTTACACCTACGTTCCGGCAGACGGATAAAAACCGTTGTCTAAGACTTGATTTCTCACCCGCATTTTGACGTTCACCTCCGTTTTTCGGCTTCCCGAAAAGTAATATATTAAATAAAAAACTACCTACAAGAAAGAAGCGGAAACAAATCCGATTCTTGTTCTTGCAGGTAGTCTCTCACGTAATATGTCTGGAAAACTCCTTACATTCAAGCAAGTGTTTCTTATATGGATTTACGGGCATATTTCATCAGAACCATACAGCTCACTTGCGCATTCAATTTTAATAGTTCAGTCCGTTGTTTTTAGGAGCATACGAATCAACCCGACGGTGGGTTCTGCTCAGTTTATGATAAATCTGTTCGCTGTGACACAGCGGGCAAACTGTTTTTGCCTTTCCCTGCTCATTAAGAGTTGCCGTAAGAATTTTTCCGCAGTTCAGACAATGCCAGCTTGCATTGATATTCACACAGGTTCCTTTTGGGGTATCATACATTTTTCACCCTCCAAATTTCGTATTCAGATATTCTGTGATTTTACAGTTTCATACTTCGTATGGGTTTAATAAACGAACATTTGTCCTGTGTGTAATAATAGCACAAATGTTCGACTTCGTCAATGATTTTTTCCAAAGTTTTTCATTTGACTCTAGACCTCCCGTCAAAAGACCAATTTGCAAAAAGGGCAAATTAAAAGCACCTCACCGAAGTGAAGTGCTTTGTGCTTATGATTATATTTAATCAGTCCGACAAATTGGAATTTGTCGAGCATAAATATATTTATTTATGCTAAAAGTTCCATAAAATTAGTTAACAACATTAAAGCTGCAAGACATATCGGCAATATTATCACTAATACAGATATTCTTTTATTTTGACTAACCTTTGGAGAAACAATGACGAAACTGATGAGTCTCTGATGACAGATCAACTTGACGGAGAATGGTTTCTGAGAATGATTGGTCTTGACGGCAATATTCCCGATGAAAGGGTTCGTTCGGTAATTGAGTTTATTTTCGAAAATAATTTTGACAGTGATCAGGGGCTTCTTAACGCTACCGTGCCTCAAAATAAACAGACAAGTATTGATACATATAATAATTGTCAGACGATTGCGGTGTGGACAGGTATAGGATATGCTTTCTTTGCGCTTGCGCTTGCTGTCGGAGAAACCGAAATATCAGATTCGGTCATCGGGTCGATTCACAGCAATCAGTTGAGACTCGGTCACTTTTGGGATCATTGGGAATGCGGGCATCACTACACAAGACCTATGTCTAGCTGGAGCACGCTTATCGCTGCATTGGGTCTCAAAATCGATTATGAAAATAAAAAGCTCAGTTTTAATCCTATATGCAAAAATATTACACTTCCGCTTATTATTCCGGATGTGCTTGCAAAAGTAAAAATTACCGATGGTAAACCAAGTGTTGAATGCATTTATGGTGATCTTGAAGTTTGGAATGTAAGTGACGAATGATTTCTTGAAGATCCGGCAGTATTTTTTCACAATTAAATAAACAACCGTTTCATTGATGCGTTGCACTGTGAAGCGGTTGTTTGATATTTTTGAGAAGAATTATATTTTGCAATACACTTATGATTGCTTCTTGTTAATAATTTTCAGATTTACGGTTGAAAATTAAACTTAACAAAGGTATAATAATTATTAATTTTAAGAATTGTGTTTGATATAATAATTTAAAATTTTAAAAATCAAGCGAGGATGATTATGAAAAAGACATTACCGAAACGTAAAATGATACGATATTGCCTTTCTGACATTGCTAAAGGACTTTTTAACGGAATGATAGGCAACTACCTTTTGTATTTCTTTCAGCCAACCGTAAAAAGCGGCATTCCGAGTTTGCTTCCGCAGAACAAATTGCTCGGATTTATCACAATTATGGCGCTTCTTACCGGACTGAGCAAAGTTGTTGATGCCATTACCGACCCATGGGTAGCCAATCTTTCAGACAGATGCACTCACAAGGATGGCAGAAGAATGCCTTTTATGAAGTATTCAGCAATTCCTTATGCTGTTTCGGTGCTTATGATATTTATGGCTCCGTTTGCTCAGAGATCGTTTGCGAATATTATTTGGGTAGGTTTCTTTTTGATTACTTACTATACTTCATACACATTTTTCTTTATTCCCCGAAACGCTCTTATTCCTGAAGTTATACCTGATGCCAAAGACAGGGTTGGCTACTACGGAATCAGCACAGCATTTTTTATGGGTTCAAGCTCGTTTATGTATGCTGCAACCTTGTTTGTAAATCTTATCAAGAATCTGGGTGTCAGCGCACTCTGGTCGTGGCGCATCGTTTTTGCTGCTTTTGCAACTATCGGTCTTATCTGTGTGCTTCTCGGTTCAACAGCGTTCAAAGAAACCGACTATGTTGAAGCAAGTGTTAAACCCCGTCAGTCTCTTCTTTCATCTGCAAGGAGTATTTTTAAGAATAAGAGCTTTGTTACTTTCTTTGCGGGTGATCTGTTCAGTTATATATCAATGGCATTTTTTCAGACAGCAATGCTTTATTATATTACAATGCTTTTGAATGTTCCCGAATCGCAGTCTTTCTTGGTTATGCTTGTAGCTATTGCAGTTGCGCTTTGTTTGTTCCCGATGATTGTAAAATTAAGCAAGAAATACGGCAAGAAGACAATGCTTGTTATTGCAAGCGTGATTTTTACTGTGGTATTCGCATTTATTTTCTTTGGCGATTTGCTTGCGTCGTTGGTTGTAGGATACGAGCTGTTCCTTGGTCTGTTTATGGGCATTGTTGTGGCATTTCCGTTTGCTGCCATCAACATTCTGCCACAGTCGTGTATGTCGGATATCATTCAGAAAGACAGCATTGAAAACGGTGTTAACCGAGAAGGCTTCTTCTCGGCTACCAAGACGTTTATTGAGAAAATTGCATATTCTCTTGCTATGGTAGTGGTTTCAAGTGTTTTGGCCATCGGTGCGGCGGAAGGTGAATCCGTAGGTATGCTTGGTGTAAAACTTACGGGTGTTTTTGCGGGAATTTTCAGCCTTTTGTCTCTTATTTTCTTTATAATCTATAACGAAAAAGGCGTAACAAAATTTATCGAAGAGCACAAGGGAAACGGTGACGAAAAATGAAAAAGCAAAATCTAAAGACAGAATCAGCCCGCAAGAGCGTTTCTGCCGAAAAAAATAATGAATATGTTGCCAAACTTTCGCGAATGATTAACTGCAAAACGGTCTGGACAAGAGAAAATGAAAATAAGGCTGAGTTTGACAGATTTTATGCAGAGCTTGATGAAATGTTTCCGAATCTTAAATCAAAAGCAGAAAAGTTGACTTTTGGCGGCGGATGTTTTGTTTATGTTATTCGCGGCAATAATGCCAAGAAAAATATTATGCTTATGTCTCACCACGATGTTGTGGAAGGCAGCGATGAATGGGAAACCGATCCGTTTTGTGCCGCAGAGAAAGACGGTTATTTATACGGACGGGGTACGATAGACACAAAAACACCGCTTTTTGCCGAACTTCAGGCAGCGGAAGAGCTTCTTGCTGAGGGATATGATTTTAACGGTATCAATCTCTGGATCGGATCTTCAAATAATGAAGAGGTTTGTGGCGACGGTATTGTAATTGCCGTTGAATATTTTAAGGCTAACGGAATTCATTTTGATGCTGTTATTGACGAGGGCGGTGCGATTACCGAAGGCCAGATTCCCGGGGTTGCATGCAAGAGTGCCGTTGTTGCAGTTCATGAAAAAAGCAGACATATCTATCGTTGCACGGCAAAGATAGACCCGCGAGGTCACGGTGGATTCGGAGGCGCAAAAGACAGCGCGGTTGAGCGTCTCAGCCGCTTTATTGCGGAAGTTAGCGATAAGAAAAATAAAATCTATAAAGGTAAATTCTATCCCGAAGTCAGAGCAACTTTCGAACGGCATGTGCCGTATATGTCTTTCCCGTTGAATTTCTTGTTTGGCAATATCGGTGTTTTTGCTCCGATTATTAAAAAAATAATGATGGGTATTCCTGCGGCTAATGCAATGCTTTCTACCGGCTTGTCTTTTACCACACTTGATGCCGGAGATTCCCGTGATCCGCAGATGCGCGCTAAAACGGCAGAGACCACCATGTTCTTACGTTGTGTTCGTGAAGATGATCTGTATGACGGACTGAAAAAAATCAAAAAGATTGCCGAAAAATACGGAGTTGATATTGAAGAAACAGAAAGAGATTATTGCAAACCTACCGACTTTAACGGCGAAACTTACAAAAGAGTGGAAGCTTTGCTTCATAATAATTTTCCCGATGTTGCCGTTGTACCTTTTCTGCTGACGGCAGGCACGGATGCAAGACGATTTACAGATGTTGCTGACAGCATCCTTCGTTTTGCGCCGATTGATCTGAATAAAAAACAGTTTGCTTCCATACATGGAGAAAATGAACATATAGGCATTAAAAACATCGGTGAATGTGTTGTATTTTATAAAGATTTGATAAAGGAGATTTGATTATGAGTAATGTAAAAAACGATCCCAAATACAAAAACGGTCTCCTTCAGGCTGTTCGTGCGCAGTTGGAGCACAGAGCTTTCTGGTTGTACCTTCTTTGTGATGAGGCACAGAAAAGAGGCTTGGATCCTCGTGATTTTGCGAGTGCCGCTATCAAACGCTGCGGATTGTCACAGGGTGCGGATCTTGTAAAAAAAGGTAACACCGACAGCCTGAAGGGTCTTCGAAAGACTCTGTTTACCAAGCCTGCACAGTTTGTGTTTGAAATGGATATTCTTGAATCAACAGATGACAAGCTTTCAATAGATTTTCATTATTGTCCGCTTGTTAAGGCTTGGCAGAATGCGGGCTGTTCCGATGAAGAGATTGCCATGCTTTGCGATATTGCGATGTGCGGAGATAACGGCATCGGCGAGTGCTACGGAAGTGTGCTTGATTTGCCGAAATGTATTGCAAAGGGCGACGATGTATGCAGCCTTCGATATCACAAGAAAGATAAATAAAGAAATATTTTTATACAGTTAAATTAACAAAATAACCGCTTCATTGATGCAATGCACCGTGAAGCGGTTGTTTGTTTGGGCGATAATTCAATTTTTTACAAGTGCTTTTTTCATTGAATTGTAGCCGATAAGAACGGTCCATACATAAGCGCAGGTTTTGGGCATCATCAGTAATCCTATCATCGGATAAATATCTGCCCAGAGAACTACGGGAATGTAAAATCCGAAGCTCAGAACGATTGTCAGCCACATAAATCGGTATTCCTTATCGTTGTTTTTCTTTGCGCTGTTGAAAAACAGAACTATAATCAGAAGCCCGAGTAACGCAAGCGGAGAGAAATGGACTCTTTTAAGCTTCAATTTCCACTCAATCGGCAGAGGAAAGAGCCGAACATACAAAACCACCTCAATCGATGCAACAAGCACCGATAAGAGGTGGTTCTCTGTTTTGGTGGGAGTAGTTTAATAAACTTGAATTTATTACACAATACCCATACAAATCTCAACAAGCAGGGCAACAACTACTACAAGTGCGGAGATGATGAAGCCGTGAATCATCGGGCGGATTCCTGACTTTTTGAAGCTTGAGAAAGATGTGTTAAGACCAATTGCCGCAAGTGCACTAACCATAAGGAATTTGCTTGCTGTTTTTGTTCCCGAAACAATTTCGTCAGGAATTGCAAAAACACTTGCAACAACAGACATCGCAACAAAGCCGAGAATAAACCAGGGGAATATCTTTTTGATACTGAAATTTGCTTTAAGTTCATCGGGATTTTTGCTGTTTTTCTGTGCTTCTTTCTTTTTCAGACGAAGGGAAATGAATGCAAAAGTGATAACAGTAGGAATGATTGAAAGCGTTCTTGTGAGCTTTACCATTGTTGCGAAATCGCCTGCACCTTCCGAAAACGCATAGCCCGTTGCAACAACGGATGACGTGTCGTTAACTGCTGTGCCTGCCCAGATTCCGAAGGCTTCATCGGTCATTCCGATTGCTCTGCCCATAATCGGAAAAAGAATAATCATTGCCATATCAAAAAGGAATGTTGCCGACATTGCATAGGCAACATCATCGTCATCTGCATCGATTGTGGGTGCGATAGCCGCAATGGCAGAGCCTCCGCAGATACCTGTTCCCGCTGAAATGAGATTGGAAAGCTTCCAGTTAAGACCCAACGCTTTGCCGATGAAATATCCGCCGCCGAAGCAGGTGAGCAGGGTGAACACCATAACTGTCAATGACATTTTGCCGACCTGAAGAACGGTTGTGATATTAAGCGAAAGACCGAGAAGAATAATTGCAAATTTGAGAAGCTTT
>JAFOBC010000387.1 GCA_017382015.1 Clostridia bacterium | reverse complement strand
TCAGAGCGGCGATCCTGTAATTGTTAGTCTTGCCCCTTCGTTTATTGCAAACTACGAAGGCGTTGGTATCAACGCTATGCGCAGAGCTTTAAAGAAGTTGGGCTTTTATGACGTTGAGGAAACCGCTGTAGGTGCTACCATTGTTAAAACAGAATATGAAAGAATGCTCAAAGAAGATGAAAGAGACGTTATTATCTCCTCTTGCTGTCATTCTATCAATCTGTTAATCCAAAAGCATTTCCCACAGGCGCTTGAATATTTGGCAGATGTTGTATCTCCAATGCAGGCACATTGTAAGGATATAAAGTCGAGATTTCCTAACGCAAAGAATGTGTTCATTGGTCCCTGCGTTGCTAAAAAAGATGAAGCAGAGCATTACGAAGGTATTGTTGATGCCGTTCTTACTTTTGAAGAACTGACTGAATGGTTTAATGCTGAAAAAATCGAACTTGAACAGGAAGTAGATAACGATGTCTGTTCCCGTGCCCGTTTCTTTCCGACAACCGGCGGCATTCTCAAAACAATGGCTCAAGATATCCCCGGTTATACTTATCTCGCTCTTGACGGTGTAGATAACTGTATTGCCGCCCTTAAAGATATTATAAGCGGTAAGGTTCATAAGTGCTTTATCGAAATGTCTGCTTGTGTTGGAAGCTGTGTTGGCGGCCCTGTTATGGAAAAATACCATCGTTCTTCTGCTGTTAAGGATTATATTGCTATTTCCGAATATGCAGGCGAAAAGGATTTCGAAGTATCTCAGCCCAAAGCAATCGAACTCAAAAAGAGCTTTTCTTATATTGAGCAACGTTCGCAAATGCCATCTGATATGGAGATTATGAATATCCTTCGTCAGATGGGTAAGTTCAAGCCTTCACAAGAGCTTAACTGCGGTTCTTGCGGATACAATACTTGCCGTGAAAAAGCCATTGCTATTATTCAGGGTAAAGCAGAGATTTCTATGTGTTTGCCGTTCCTTAAGGATAAGGCTGAAAGTTTCTCCGATACCATCGTTAACAACTCTCCCAACGGACTGATTGTTCTCAATGAAAACCTTGAGGTACAGCAAATCAATACCGCCGCAAGGAAACTTATGAATATCCGCAGTGCTAACGATATTCTCGGTGATCAGGTTATCCGCATTCTTGACCCGTCGGTATTTATGAATGTTTTAAGAACCGGTCGTGATGTCCGTGATGAGCGTGTTTATCTTGCTGAATATAAGCGTTTTGTTGAGCAATCGGTTGTTTACGATAAAGATTCACATCTTTTAATTGCTATTATGCGCGATATTACCGACGAGCAAAACGAGCGTGAAAAGAAGGAAAGCATCAGCCGTCAGACCATTGAGGTTGCAGATAAGGTTGTAGATAAGCAGATGCGTATCGTTCAGGAAATTGCATCGCTTCTCGGTGAAACTGCTGCCGAAACCAAAATTGCACTCGCAAAATTAAAGGAGTCAATCCAAGATGAATGATTTATGTGCTGATATCGGATACAAAAGTATAAATCATTACGGCGAGCAGCTTTGCGGTGACCACGTTGACGTTGTAGAACCGAGCGATGATTCCACCGTTATCGTACTGTCGGACGGACTTGGCAGTGGCGTTAAGGCAAGTATTCTTTCAACCCTTACCTCTAAAATCATTTCAACAATGTTAGCAGAGGGTTTAAGTTTGGAAGAATGCGTTGAAACCATCGCCGCAACTCTGCCAGTATGTTCGGTTCGTGGTGTGGCTTATTCCACATTTACAATTATTCACTTAAAGAATAATCAAGTTGCCGAGCTTATTCAGTACGATAATCCTCACGCTATTGTTATCCGTGACGAACAGGTTTGGGATTATCCAAAAACCGAAATGAATATCGGCGGTAAAAAGATTTATAAATCGGTTATCAAATTACAGGAAAACGATATTTTTGTCGCTATGAGTGACGGTTGTCCTCATGCCGGTATTGGTACGGCATATAACTTCGGTTGGAAGCGTGAGGATATTGCTTCCTTTATGGAAACACTCTCTCACGCAGGCTATACCGCTAAAACTTTATCAACAATGCTTGTTGATGAATGTGATAAGCTTTACGGTCAAAAGCCCGGTGATGATGCAACCGCTTGTGTGGTACGTATCAGAAAAAGAGAGCCGATGAATATGCTCTTCGGCCCGCCTTC
>JAFOBC010000043.1 GCA_017382015.1 Clostridia bacterium | reverse complement strand
CCCGGAATCACTTCCGGCAAAGATTGATTCCAGCATTCCAAAGGAGTTTACTCTGAAAAACACAATTGTTGTGTGAAGTCGAGTAATAAAGCGACATGCCGGAGTCGAACCGACATGCTGCTGGTTTTGAATTTTGAAAAAACTAAACGTGTGAACACCTCAGATCCATCGTCCACGCTGTTATTATATCACACGAAAATTTTTCATGCAAGCAGAAAAAAGCCGCTCGGGGGCGAGCAGCTTCTTTCCGGTAGAAAATATTCTGATTCACACAGTGTTTTAACGCTTAGGGGAAGCGTCTGATATTATTATATCATGCCGCTCTGTTTCATGCAAACAGAAAGCCGCCGACCTCAGCCACGATCGACGGCTCACTGCGAAAGGATTTCAGAACCAAAGACTCCGAGATGATTCTGAAAAAGTAATGAATTAAGCAAGTTCACAGCTTCTACTGCAAGCTTCACCTTTACTTAATTTTGCAGGAATTGATTTCCCGATAGCAGCATACGGGTTCGCACCCGTGATCGTATGGCTCCGACCCACCTCGCCGGTGATGCTGCCGAGGCTACTTATATGAATAATCGAATATCTCTATCCGAACCACTACGTTAATATTTTACCACGTCAGAATAATTCATGCAAGCAAAAAGCGCCATGATCAGCAACATGACGCTTTCAGAAACTCTATCTTCACCTGGAAGACGAGCTCACAGCCGAAGCCGCCCGGCACTGCCGGTAGTATGTTTATGGGGTACATACCTTCAAAGTAGAGTAGAGAAGAGAAGAAAAGAGCTTTGCTGAATTGAATATTACAATTTAACAACAGAAGCCGCCTTTCTTCTGATAGGTTCATTATATCACGTCTTGCGAATTCTCGCAAGCAAAAACAGATGAAGCCAGAATGACAAGTTCCGGCTTCGACAGACAGAACATTTTTACTTCTAAACTTTAACCACAATTAAAGAACGTCAGCATTATGTCCTGAATTCATTATATCAGAGTTTCAGACAGTAAGCAAGCAGTTTTGTCGGAAAAATGTCGGAAACGGGATTTTATATGCCGGAATTGCAGGAAATACGCGGTTTCTGAAACGTAAAACAGTAAACTTATTTAACCAATCTCATTCTGTAAAATGAAACGAACCCACGGAAACAGGCGAATTCCGTGGGTTTGCTTCGTTTTGGTGAAAAATAGAAGTTAAAAGAAATCAAGAGTGATTAAGTTATTTGTCGGAAATACTGTCGGAATAAATGTCGGAACGATAATTATGCAAGTATGTTTCCGACATTAATATCGGGAACATCACAACAAAAAGCACCTCTGAGAAATTCAAAGGTGCTTTCTGCTTTGTTGGAAGGTAAAATATATGTCAGTTAATTGATAATATCATTTTTCCCATAGCTTGCCGAAGGTTTCCGCACCGACAATTCCATCGACTTCGATCTTTGTCGCTTCCTGAAAATGCATAACGCCTCTTTCAGTCTTTTCACCAAAGATCCCGTCATCGAAAGAAGATCCGACACTGTAGCCGCTCGAATAAAGAAGTCTCTGCAGCGCCTTCACGTCATTTCCTCTCATTCCTTTTCTGAGAGTTCTGACTTTTGCCGTGAATGTGCTCTCTGGTATCGGCTCCGGCTCAGGCTCTTCGTCGTCGGTGAAGTACATGCTCATATCAATGATCCAGTCGAGCACGCTTGCATAATAGTCGTATTCATAGATATCAGATGTTGATGTATCGTACCATATGCCGCTTGAATTGCCTTTGACGTTGCCTTCAAGGATCCTGATCGAGTGACCTGTGTTTCCGACAACCACTCCGACGTGATCCGCTCCGTCAGCTCTGTTTCCGTTCAGTTCAAAGAAAACTATGTCGCCGATCTCTGCGGTCTTGAAGTCTCTGTTTTTCCTGGCTTTCGCGAACGTGGTGTTCATGAAGCTTGAACAGCTGAAGTTTTTCGGCATTTCCGCGACTTCGGCAACGTCATGAATCAAGTAGTATACCTGCATCAGGCACCAGTCCGTGCGCAGCTGATATCTCCTGAAGAGATCTTCGCCGGACTTACCGATTCTTTTCTTTGCTTCGAGCACAAATTTTTTGCGATTCGTCATAATAATCGACCCCTTTCTTATCATCCCATTACCTTCTTGTCTCCAAGGTAGATCGCTTTCACTTTATCGTCTCCGATGTAGAATGTTTTCATCTTTTTGTCGTCAAGATAGATGTTTGATTCGACTTTTGAGTAATCGTACATTTTCGGGAAATTCAATCTGATAGGTAGCGACGACCCTTTAATCCACCATTCCTGATAAGGATCAATTGGATCAATCATTTCCGGAAACGACAATCGTTTCAAAATATTTCCAACACCAGATATATAAGTTACGAACCATACATCGTCATATGTTTTGATGTGCTCGCCGTCAGCTGGCGCGGCCATTGTGTCGTAGTTGCTGTCGTCGAGTGAAAAAGAAAATGTTTGCGCCCATTTGATTGTTGCAACTCCGACATCTGGCAACGAATAACCCGATTTCATATTTGCAGATGTTGACATATCAGATGCATATGATCCTATAGTGCTTTGATATGATGTTCTTGAGCTGCTTGATTCACTCCACTGGTATTGTTTAGGCTGAACCGCTTGAGAAGGATTCCATCCAACATTCGGCACAGACCATATACCTGACATATTTTCGGCTAATGCTTCATCAACCCCAAATAATTCATATCTTAAAGCCTGCATAACCTGCAGCGGAGTTTTGATATATATGCCTAAATTGTTCGGTGTTCCAGCGTTTCCAATGAATTCAACTAAATTCGTATCACTTACACCCGAAGCCGCCTGACCATTCATATAAGTTGCCTGTACATTGCCACAATAGATGATATATCTTTTTGCCATATTATCACCCCTTAATAAATGTTAGGCAACGAATAACAATCAAAACCTTTTCCCCACAATAGCACAGCGTTTGTGATTTCTGATGTCGCACAAGCGATGCATCCGTTGTCTATCGGTGATGTATACGCAGAAGACAGAATTTCTGTGTTTACAGCGGATTTATATGAACTGTTTCCTTTGCAGAAATAATGCGACGATCCTGGAGTTGAACCGCTTCCTGAATAATCCGGCACTCCGAAATTCACAACACTATTCACTAATGTAATACCAGAAAGTTTCGGATAATACTGCGCATCATCATTGTTAAATACTTTTATTTCGCCTTTTATTCTTGAATTTTTGATATTTGAAGCACCTGTTCCTTGCGCTATCAGTTCGGCGTCTACCGCGTTGAGTTCATCAATCACAATCTTGATATCACTTTCTTCAATCATGCTGCTTTCAGCTGTTGTATCAGCTCCACGAAGCACCATTGCTTTGAAGATCGTTCCGTCGTCAATCGGCTGAGCTTTTTTGTATCTCATACTTGCCGCTGATCTTAAGAAACGTGTACTGTGAAATGTTGTGTATGTCGGAACATCAACAAAAGTGCTTGCTGAAACATTAGTGAATAAACCTTTGCTGATAAAATATTCAGCATCGAACGCCGGTGCGGTAAGAATGTTCAGGATCCTTCCGTCATGGATCACGTCCGCCTTTTGCAGTTCAAACATTGCGTCTGTGAGGAAAACATTCTGAATTGCATAACCGGCAAGATTAAGGTCGATGTGATCGTAAGAGTCAGAAGTCTGAATCTTCTCGAACGTCCCTGAAAAATTCAGGTCGATAGTGTTTCCAAGTTTAACATAAAGATAATCACCAGTGCTGTGATGTGTCTCCATTGCGTCTTTTAATTCGTCCGCGGTTGTTACGATGTACGGACTTCCGGCAGTGCCGCTCCCTGTAATAGCCATGTTTACACCTCCTCATTAATAATATAAAGTGTGTTTGGATCATGCGCCGGCATGATATCATACTGAGCCTGACTGAGCTTACGGAAGCTAAGACCATTAAGCTGTGTCAGTGCGCTTTGAACCTCATGAACGACCGTTTCCGCTCCTGTTGTGTCATTTCCTTTAAAGACTTCGAGTTCGACCGGCGTGCCGATGACATCAAGATCGTAGCGTGTGAAGACAATTGTTGTCTCACCTTGAGCATTATGCACTTGATTGAATTCCCGGCCTTCCACAAGTTTGATTCCGTTGACGTAAACATTGAGAATGTCCAGATTGTAGTTATACTGTGGAATCAGATCGGACACGTTAATCTCCGCCGTCTCTTCGTCGTCGACTATGAACGTAGCACGAAGCGGAACAATGAGTGTCGCTGACGCAATTTCTGATTTTACAGCGTCGAACCAGCTGTAAAACGCGCTTGAAAACTGTGCGAACAGGTTTCCGGCATCTATCTGATTGATGAGTCCGGCAACGTAGCCACATACATCGCCGTCCGGTCTCTCGTCTGTGATATCTGCCTGTGTAATTGCTGAAGCTCCGGCGTTGACTGCAATCTGAGCCAGTGAAAGTTCATATACACCGTCGGAAACTCTTGTCAGCTCCGGCGGCTCCGGTGTTGCTGCCGGCGTTCCCTTCTTCACTGTCAGAATGATGTTCCTTGCCGAAACTGACGGATCGAGTCGCATCACAACTCTGTCAATTCGATTGAGCACAAGATCTGACGGTTCAACTGTTAATGATTCATATGTAGTATTATAAACGTACTTGCAGCGAATGAAACCCCAGCCGGCGGAAACGTTGACCTTCATTCCTGAGCTTTCAACGACCTGCAGGTTGGTTGCCGGCGTCGGAAATACGCCGTCTGAAATCAATTTAATGAAAAAGTTGCTTATGTCGTCGGCGTTATACTTTCGATCGCCGTTGACGGAATTGAAAAAACCGTATTTAATAGCCATCTCTCTTAATCCTCCTCATAATTTGCAGGTGTCCATTCACTTAAGGTTGGAACTAACCTGTATCCTGAATTGTCTTCGACCTCGGTGATCTCGGTCACGACTGCATTTCCTCTAATTCCATACTCGTTCTTTGTGCTCACCTTGTCGCCCAGGTTGTAATCGACACCGTATGTGTATGTATTATAATTCAGCACTTCGCCCGTATACTCTGCGGTCACTCTGAGCTGTTCAAGCTGAGTCTTGCCATCGTTCGCAAGCTGGATCCTGTACTGCTCGTCTGTAAGATCTTCCTTGCTGCTGTTTCTTGCGTCAAGATAGACCTGCCGGAAGTAGAAGCCGGTCTTTCCCTGCTCAGACAGAGAGACGAAGACTCTTTCGCTGCCTTCTCCTTCACCGCCGATGACTGCTGCATTCGCATACTGAGAAGTGTCTTTTGTGTATTCAGTGGTTCCAAGGTTTTCAAATTCCGGACTGAATACGACATAAGTGTTCACGTTCTGGTCATAGCTTCGGTCAGTTCCCTTGTATAACTGAAACTCGAATCCATTACCTAACCATTTCAGCTGAAATCCGATATTATTAGAAACGCAAAGGCCGTTGAAGATCTCAAGAAGTGACTTTCCGGTGTACTGGTGAGAAGCTTCCTCTTCCCATCCGTGACTTGACTCGATCGAGAGCCACGGGATCTGTCCGATTCCTGATGCGATAAATCGTTCAGTGAAAAGATATCTGATTATATTTTCGACCGTCGACTCCTCGAATAACTCGAACTGAACGACTCTCCACGACAGAAGCACCTCGGCCGACCTGCCGGAAACCGTCAGATAGTCGCCTGTTTCCTGATCTGTGTTGAGTTTCACCGTCTCGACATACATTGCAATATCTGAATCAGGCCTTGTGATGAACACATCACCGTTTCCGAAAAGCGCAAGCCGCTCGGTCGATGCTCTTATATATACCTCGAATTCACCGACGTCGTTGAATCGCTTCACCCATATCACCGATGAAGCATCATCTATGACAGCGACGTTGCTGAACGCACCGTCTTCAAGCTTCCAAACATAAAGGATCATGCTTAAACACCTCCGTATAGGAGTGTAGAAGTGAATCCGATCTCGACGTCTGCGGTGTCGCCGTCGTCGATAGTGTAAGTAAAGTAATTCATGCCCGGTGCAAGCCTGAGCCAAGAAGAATCCGCTCCGACTACGTTAAGCAGATTGAAACTGTTGCCGCCTCTCTCCAGCGTTACACCCATCGAGCCGGAGTTCGTGTTAATCGTTATCTTGTCATGATCGACGAAGGCAGAGTCCAGATAGAAAAACTGCTGTGTCGATGTGTTGATGATCTTAATTCCTTCGATCGTGTTGTTGACTTCAATGCTTATCAGACATCCGGCCTCAGCGTCACCGCTGTTCATGATCTCAGCTATCGGATAATCTGTCGCTTCGGAAAACGGGATCGGATGATCTTCTTCAATTGCGAACGGGAATTCAAACATTGAAAGCGTTGCCGCCAGTTCTGCATAAATCGTTGCAAGGTCTTCGAAATACGGTCTCGGACATATAATCGAGATTTGAGCCTTTTCACGCTTAGAAAAAAGATCTGATTCGATAGTTTCGACATATCCCTGAATCTTGACATCCCTGTTTGCGTTCTTGAAATAAACAGTGCAGGCTGTTTTCCTCGGAAAAATCCTGTACAGCTTCTGACGGTTCGCTTCAATGTCGCCGTTTATCGTAAGACTGATAACAATGTTTCGCTCTTCGACGCTGGCGGAATTGAAGAACGTTCCGTCAATGATTCCGGCTTTCGCCGTGTTAATCGTTGTCGCCGGCGGAGTAAGTCCTGAAACATCCGTTACATAGTAATTGCTGAAATCGTGTGTTAATTCAAAGATTTCGCCGTTTGTATTTTCAATTTTCAGTGAATACATACATCAGACCCCCTTTGTCATATTAATCAGGTTCTTTGTCTGACGATAGATCTCATATCTGCTCAGAGCCTTCGGAGAATTATTGTTCTGAACGAAGTTGTATGTCGTTCCGCCAATACCGCCGCCCGCTCCGGCTGGATTAACCGCTCCCATGTTTGAAGCAAGGAGAGATGCTATCTTCTGCAATCCCTGAGTGTTCTTTTCAAGAGGAACGACGGCCTCTGCTCCAGTACCTTCGAGCAGTCCGACCTGACCTTTTTTCAGAATACCACCTCGGGCAAGCTCAGGAATGCTCGGAACTTCAAAGGTGTTAATAATACCCTCGAACCACTTCTTTCCGAGGAATTCAAAATCTCTTAAGGTGCCGAGAACGTCGTTGATCTTGTTGAACGGAATTGCAATGATCTTGTTAATTCCTCTTATGATCGCATTGACCACGCTCTTGAATGCGTTCGTGATACCTTCCTTGATTCCGTCGAAGATCTGACCCCCTGTCGAGAAGACATCTTTCACTCGCTGCCATGCCGCACTGAATTTCTCATGGAACCAGTCAGCGACATGAGCGAACGTTTCTATGATTCCGTTCCAGGCATCAGATGCACCCTTCTTGACGTTGCTCCACATGTTTGAGAAGAAGTCCTGAACCGGCTTGACTACGTTATCATTGAACCATCCCGAAACGATTGACCAGATGGCCTTTATTCCGAGCCATGCACTCTCAAAGTCACCTGTAAGAACACTTTTGACAACGGAGAACACTGTTTTGATTGCCTTCCATACATTCTCGAAATACTTTGCTACCTTATCCCATACCTTTTTGATGTTGTCCCACGCAGTTTTGAATGCGACTTCAAGAAATGCTATGACAACAGAAGCGGACTGTTTGATCGCATCCCATAAGCCTATCCAGAAGTTTCTAAACGCTTCTGACTTATTCCAAAGTACCATGAAGGCGGCAACCAGTGCCGTGATTGCAAGAATAACTATTCCTATCGGGTTTGCCGCCATAACTGCATTAAGTGCCGCCTGAGCAGTCGTCACTGCGTACTGAGCAACTGTGAGACCTTTTTCAGCTGCAGCCGCCGCTATTGCCGCCACCTTATTGGCGACGAGTTGAGCAGTGAAAGCTGTGAGCAATCCGGTTGCTGTCGTGATAACTACGTTGAGATTCTTACTGATCCATTCAACTACACCCTTGACGCTATCGATAAGATCATTCAGCGTGTCAACACCTTTTCGAAGCGAAGGCTCAAACTTCTCGTAAATCGTCAGCTGAAGACTTTCGAGATTCGACTTCATGAGTGTAACATCACCGCCGAGATTATCTGACATGGTTTGAGCCATATCAGAAGCCGCTCCGTCTGCTTTGGTTATTGCATTCGTGAGTTTCGCATAGTCTTCGTCCGATGCGTTTACGATTGCAAGCATACCTGAGACGGCATTGGTGCCAAAGATCGCAGACGCTGCGGAAGCCTGTTCAGCTTCACTCAGTCCGCCGAGCTTGTCGCGAAGGAACTCGATTGTTTCACTGAGGGACTTCATTGAGCCGTCTTCGTTCTGAACAGCTAAGTTATAGCCGTAAACAGTCTGTGTGACACCTTTTTGAAGAACATCAAGTTTCTCGTTTGCCATTCTCGCCTTTTCATTAGCAATGTTAAGCGACATGGCTGCCATTTCAGCTTCTTCTGATTCTTCGCCATACTTCTGAACCGCTGTATTATATGCCTTCTGAGCCTTTGTCGCTGAAAGCGAAGCCTGTTCAACTGCGATCATCTGCTTGTCGATTGATACCTGGTCAAATGTATCGATAACTTCTTCAGTATAGAATCCGAGATCCTGCATCTGAGCTGACGCACTGTCCGAAGGAGCAACGAGATTCAGAAGACCTTTTCTCAGTGCAGTACCGCTCTGGCTTGCCTTAATACCGGCATTCGCCATAAGTCCGATTGCAACAGAAGCATCTTCAACGCTGTATCCGAGCGTTCCGCATACCGGAGCAACATACTTGAACGTTTCACCCATCATGCTGACGTTTGTATTCGCATTACTTGAAGCCGCTGCCATTACATCTGCAAAGTGTCCGCTGTCTTCTGCTGTAAGTCCGAACGCTGTCAGTGCGTCGGTTACGATATCCGAAGTCGTTGCAAGATCTTCACCGGATGCCGCCGCAAGATTCAGGACGCCTTCAAGACCGTCGATCATGTCTTCCGTCTTCCAGCCGGCCATCGCCATGTAATTCATCGCATCTGCAGCTTCACTTGCTGAGAATACCGTGGAACTTCCCATTTCCTTGGCTTTATCTCTCAGTGTCTGCAGTTCGTCGCCTGTTGCACCGGAAACCGCCGCCACCTTCGACATTGAAGAGTCGAAAGCCTTGCCGACTTCTACTGACTGAACGATAAGATCTTTCAGTTTGTTGATCACGTTCGTAATAACGTTTGTCGCAAGATTACCCAGAGCAACCGCGAAAGCGTCAACACCTTTGGTGTTTCCTGCAGTGCTGTCCGTCTCCTGGAGATTGTCGTTCATGTCGTCGGTTGCTTCTGCAGTCTGTTCTTCCTGCTTCTGCAGCTCTTCAAGAGCCTGTTCAAACTTGCCAAGCTGTGACTCTGCATTTTTTACGTTTGTGTCCTGATTCAGAATCTTGAGTGCAAGATCTTCGGCGACTTTGGTGTTTCGTTCCTGAGCCTTCTGAGCTTCATCAAGCTGTTTGGCATACTTTTTCGCTTCTTCTGATTCCGCTCCGTATGTCTTGACAGCTTCTTCGTGCTTCTTTGAAAGATCGCTGATGATCTTCTCTCCGTCTTCCTGAGCTGCATTTACTCTTGCAAGCTGTTCCTTGAGAAGATCAAGCTTTTTCTTCTCTGCTTCGATAATGCTTTCCTGTTGCTTTATCTTTGCAGATAATCCATCGGCACTCTTGCCCCAGTCGTCCATCCCGGCTGTGGCATTGCGAAATTCGGCGTTTGCAAGCTTTATCTGCTTGTTGGCTTCTTCTATGCCCTTCTTCAGATCAGATACGTCGATTCTGAATTTCGCAGTGTAATTCTCATTACTGGCCATATCTCCTTCACCTTCTTAATACCAGTCATCGTTGTTTGCTTTCCTTCTTATCACCTTTTGGCCGCCCTTTGTCATGAATTCTTGTTCACGGTTTGTTTTGCTGCTTCTGTGATTCTTCTCGATCTGTCGAATGAAGATCAGAATCACATCATGGAATCTTTCCCGGCGAACTGCAAAGGGATTCAAAGAAGGGAATCTGTCACAAAGATTGATGTTCATATCATATAAAACATCATATAAATTTATATCATCGGGCGAAACTAATTCGCCCTCCGTCAGTTTCCCAGTTTACTGAGCATTCCGAGTTCATCAACTGCATACTTGTAAAGACCTTTGAAAATCTCAACAAGATTCGACATCTTGACTGTTCGGATCTCTTCGTCTGTGACACCCTCGAATAAGTCTTTCAGGAACGGCTTCAGCTGCGTCGCTGATTTCATGATCATAACACCGATAGCCATCTTATCATCCATCTTGTCGAAGTCAAGAACTTTCATGACATCTTCGACAACTCCGAAAGTAAAATCGATTGTGTCTGTAGTGTAGGTTTTAGCGTTTTCTTTGCCTTCATTAACTCTAAGTTTAAATTCCATATTTTTTACCCTCTATTCAAAACGAGCCTGCAGATCATTTCTGCCTGCAGGCTGTTTCGTTCACTTTTTCTGCTTTTTATTCTTCGGTTTGCTTTCCTCTTCCTGCTTTAAAGGTTTCGGATCTTCAAAGAATTCTATGACCGGCTTTCCGACTTTGTTCTCAGAACCAGCAAGTTCTTTGATGCGTTCATCGGATGGATTCAAGCCTTTTCGGGGATAAATCATGCCAACGTCATAGATATACTTTTCATCCTCAAGGTCTGCGAACCGCTCAACTGCTCGATACACAGTTCATCACGCTCCGGCTGTAACCGTAACAGTGCATGAAGCTGAGTAATTGCCGCTTGTT